>JAZRUZ010000020.1:0-5037 GCA_045598895.1 Candidatus Onthoplasma sp.
ACTCCTAGTTGGTTAAAGTAGTGATTGTATATTAAAGATTATTTGCTTTCTTTAATTTTTATTAAACAATTTGAAAAAAATTAAATAAATTCGTTGACAATTGTCTCCATATATAGTAATATATATATGTTCGTCGGGGTGTAGCGCAGCTGGTAGCGCACGTGATTTGGGATCATGGGGCCGGGGGTTCGAATCCCTTCACTCCGACCAGTGGGGGCCTTTAGCTCAGTTGGTTAGAGCAACCGGCTCATAACCGGTCGGTCCGCGGTTCAAGTCCGTGAAGGCCCACCATTTAATATTGTTTGGCCCGGTAGCTCAGTTGGTTAGAGCGCCAGCCTGTCACGCTGGAGGTCGAGAGTTCGAGCCTCTTCCGGGTCGCCAAATCTTTTCTTAAAGATTTTATTTATTATTTTATGAGAGGAGCAACCGAGCACAAAGCGAAATTTGCGTAAGCAAATGTGTTAAAGCGAGAGTTTAATTTGCTCCTAATTAAAATGAAAAGATTATAAAGGAAAACAAGAATTGTTGTCCTTTATGAAAGGAGTAACAGAATAAAAGATAATACTATGAATAGTTATTCCTCAACTTTTAACATTATTACTTGTAAAAGATTATAAAGGAAAAACTTTTAAAGTTTGTCCTTTATAGAAGGAGCAACCGAGCACAAGGCTTAAGGTTGCGTAAGAATTGAGCAACCTAGTTAAAGCTCGTGTTGCGACGTGGCTCGATAGCTCAGTCGGTAGAGCAAAGGACTGAAAATCCTTGTGTCACTGGTTCGATTCCGGTTCGAGCCACCAGACCAAATTGGTCTAGTGAAAATGGTAGTAAATACCCATCTCAATATGCTAGTGTGGCTTTTAGGCAAAAGCAGCTGACATTAAACTCAAAACAAGTTTGAGGATACAAGTCAGCATTTGTTGTGAAAACTACGCTAACAACTTATTATCTCAATATGCTAGTGTGGCTCAATGGCAGAGCAGCTGACTTGTAATCAGCAGGTTGGAAGTTCGACTCTTCTCACTAGCTCCATTTTTTTGGGAAGATTGCAGAGCGGCCAAATGCAACAGACTGTAAATCTGTCGACTATGTCTTCGGTAGTTCGAATCTACCTCTTCCCACCACAAAGGATAAATTTATCCTTTTTTTTATTTTTATTTGTGTTTTTATTAAATTTTTGTTATAATTAAAACATGAAAAGTAAATGTAGTAAGTGTGGTGGACGATTAATATTCAGTCCAAAAAACAAAGGAAACAAATGCGAAAGTTGTGGAATGATTTATCCTTTAGAATTCATTAAATTTTTTGACAAAAAGGATATTGAGACTGCAAAAAATAACACCAATGTAAAAGATATAAAAAATCTTAAATGCAAAAATTGTGGTGCTGAAATTATCTTAAATAAATATGAATTGCAGAAGAATTGTCCATATTGTGGTAATACTGCAATTATAGAAGAGAAAGGCAAATTTGGTTTGTTTATTGATAGTATTTTACCTTTTGAAAAGACAAGAGAAGAAGCCTACAACAACTTAAAACTAGCTTATAGAAAGAGATTTTTAGCCAATAAAAAATTTTTAAAAAACACCCATGAACAAGACTTGGTTGGTCTTTACGCTAATGCCTTTGCTTTTGATATTGACACAACAGCAGTTTATTCAGTAACACTTGAATTTACTGAAACAATTAAGCAATCAGATGGAAATATGACTACTAGGACATATCATAGAAATGATAGTGGAATTATTACAAAACCATTTAGAGATTTGACTGTTGAAGCGAACTCAAAAATGACGCAAATTGATTTAATTTCAGTTTTGCCATTTAATTATAAATCAGCCATAAAGTTTAGCGACGACTTTTTATGCGGTTATATTTTAGAGAGTCAAGACAAACCTTTTAATAGTTATATCGAAGAGGCTCATCGAATTATTGATTTTGATATTAAGCGCGAAATAAGAAACAGATATCCAAATGCAACTTCAGTAAATATTAACGCCTTATCTATTAACAACTCGAACGAAAAATGCAATTATTGCTTACTACCATTATATATTGTAAACTCAAAATTAAAAGACAAGTCATTCACGACATTTATTAACGGTCAAACCGGAAAAGTTGGTAAACTTCCAAAGAGTGCATCTCGAATTTTACTATTAATTTTATTTATATTATTAGGAATAGGCGCTGTCGTTGGAATTAGTTATCTAATTACAATGTTTATTTAAAGATTTAAATTTAATATTTATTCTACAATTTTATCAAAAAGATTTTATACATCTACATTTGTAGATGTTTTTTTTATTATTTTAAATGCTAATCTTGATAAAAAGGAGAAAGCAATGGAAATAAAATCACGAAATGTAAATAAAACGCTTTATATTTTACTAAGTGGTGAATTAGACGAATATACAGCACAAAGCGCTAGAAAAACTATGGACACATTATTTGACACTGAAAAAGGTTTTGTTCAAATTGTAATGGACCTTAGTGAACTAACTTTTATGGATAGCACAGGTGTAGGAGTACTAATTGGTAGGTATAAAAAAATGCGTGAGTTTAACAAGCCAATCTTTATAACTAATCCAAGTAGAAATGCAGAGCGAATATTTAAAATGTCTGGCTTATATGAGATAATGCCTAAAATTGTTTAAAAGGAGTAAAATATGAAAAATGTTATGGAAATAAGATTTAAGGCAATACCAGAAAATGAGGCGTTCGCTAGAAATGTGTTAGCAAGTTTCATTCTTCCTTTAAATCCAAGTCTAAATGAACTAAGTGACATAAAAACTGCTGTAAACGAAGCAATAACAAACGTGATTGTTCACGCTTATCCTGAAAAGATAGGCTATGTTTTTATGAAAATAATAACAAATAACAACAAGGTTGAGATAGAAATATCTGATAATGGAGTAGGAATTTGTGATATTGAACGAGCATTAACACCATTTTATACAACAAAACCAAATGAAGAAAGAAGTGGTATGGGATTTACAGTAATGGAAAGTTTTATGGATAAATTGGAGGTTAAAAACGAAAAAACAGGCTTAAAAGTTCTTATGACGAAAGAAATTCAGCCTACAGTAGTGGGGTTGTAATGCTTGACAATAATGAAACATTTAATTTGATAAAACTAGCAAAGTCAGGAGATGATTTCGCTAAAGAAAAATTAATAACAGAAAATTCTCCTTTAATTAAAAGCATAGTAAAAAGATATTTAAACAAAGGCGTTGAATTTGACGATTTATATCAGTTGGGTGCCTTGGGGTTTGTAAAAGCAATCAATAATTATGATTCAAACTATCAAGTTAAATTTACGACGTATGCTGTACCTATGATAGCAGGGGAAATTAAACGATTTCTACGTGATGACGGAACAATAAAAGTATCACGTTCTATAAAGCATCAAGCGATAGAGATAAAAAAATTTATTCAAGATTACGTGGAACTTCATGGCGTCAATCCTACAATCGAAACTATTTCAAATAAGTTAAATATAGATATAAATGACGTGATTATTGCACTAGAAGCAAATACTAATCCAATGAGTTTAAATGAAAAATACAACGACGATGAAGATGGTGGTTCACTTATTGACAAAGTTGCTGATAATTTTTCGTTTGATCATCTGGTAAACAAAATTTCAGTGAGAGAACTAATAAAAAATCTTAACGCTAGAGAAAAACAAGTAATTATTATGCGATACTATTTTGATAAGACGCAGAGTGAAATAGCAAAAGAACTTGGCGTTAGCCAAGTTCAAGTGAGCAGGATAGAGAATAAAGTCCTACAAGAGATGAAAGAAAATATTAATTAACTTAAGCCTTAATATTTGGCTTAGGTTTTTTTATCTTACTAGCGAGACTTTTAAAACTATTCTTTAAATTATTAAATTTAGTTGAAAGTGATTTTGTATCACTATTTTTATATGTGTCAATGTTACAATTTATATGGAATTTCTTTACTTTTTTCTTTTCTTTATATTGTGTAGTTAAAGAATTATCGACACTAGCAGTTGTTATTTCGCTTTGCGAATTACTTTCTGTATTTTTTTCGTTATTGTTATCGTTGTTTGTGTATTCAGTTTGATTAATATTATAATTATTATTATTAGGATATGGATAGTTAGGGTTCATGTAATTATAATTATAATTATAATAAGGCATTCCGTAACCAAAATTGTTGTATAATCCGTTCATTCCATAAAATCCATTTCCAAACATGTATCGATTATTTAATAGAGCTGTATTAAAGAAGGTATCTATATTTTTTGGATTTAGATTATAGAAAGTGTCTATATTGCTTTTTAAAATTGGGTTGTTATTTTCACTTTCATTTGGGATTTCGTCTTCACTAATAACGCCGTCTTGATTTATAGTATAGTTTTTAACAACAGGATCCTCGTCATTTATTTGATAACCAAATGTTAAATTTTCTGTGTTATCAGGATTTGACAAATACATGTTAAATAAAGTTAAATTATTTAATTCATTTTGTAACAGCATATTGCTATTTAGTAAATTATCCAATAAATAAGCATATTCAAGAGGTAAGTTATTATAATCGCTTGCCAACTCACTATTATATATATTTAACAAACTTTTTGATAACCTATTATTTAAATATGTTAATTTCTTACTTAATTTATTTAAATCCTTAGATTGTTTGATTATTATTGTTTTTTCTTCGTCTGTCAAGTTAACGTTGTTTTCGTTTAAGTATGATAAAATTCTATTGGTTTCGTCTATTGCAGATTCTAATGCTAATTTTAACTCGTTATATTGCTCTGTAGTTGAATTGATATCATCTGTTAAATTATATAAAGTTGTTTCTAATTTTTTATCATTATTTTGATTATTTTCATTCTTAGTTGAGTTTTCTTGATTTTCTAACTCATTGATAGTTGTTTCGTCTATATTATTGTTAACTATAGTTTGTTGTTCGTTGTTATCAGGACTAATTTCTCCTAAATTATCTTCATTATTTGTATCGTTTTTTGAATTTATTTCATTAATTATATTGTCATTAATTATTGTATTT
>JAZRUZ010000021.1:0-9033 GCA_045598895.1 Candidatus Onthoplasma sp.
AATAAAGTCATGATTAAATTAGAAAAATATAAAAAAGAAAATAATATCAGTTTTACTTTTGGTGCCTTCCCAACTTTTGAACTTGTAAAAAATAAACCTGAAATAGTTGAAAAAATAATTATCCACAGCAAGTTAAATAAAACTGACGAAATAAACAACCTTTTTGCTCTTTGCAAGCAAAATAAAATTAACATTATTGAAGATGATAAAACTATAAACCGAATTGCTGATAAAGAAAATTGTTTTATAATTGGAGTTTTCCACAAATTCACAGGAGATAAACACAATGGTAACAATCTTGTTCTGGTTAACCCTAGTGATATGGGCAATATGGGTACAATTCTCAGAACCTCTCTTGGTTTCGGTATTGAAAATATTTGTATTGTTAAACCTGCAGTAGACATCTTCAATCCAAAGGTAATTAGAGCGAGTATGGGCGCAATTTTTAGCATAAATATAATAGAATTTGAAAGTCTTGAAGAGTATTTGAATTTTTCTAATAATAAAAAATATTTCTTTATGCTTGATGGCAAAAAAGAATTAGGAAAATTTGAAAATAAACACAAAAACTTTGATTTGATTTTTGGTAATGAAGGTAGTGGATTGCCTAAAGAGTGTTTAAATATTGACGAAAGTGTAGTTATCAAACACTCAAAAAAAATAGATAGTTTAAATCTACCTATTTCGGTCGGCATGGCAATTTACGAATTTTATAAAGATAAATTCAACTAGGCTTAAGTCTAGTTTTTTAATATCAAACTAAAATTGTCATCACTTAATTTTGCTTTTACTAACTTTCCGTCAACTTTTACTTCGCCTTTGCATAGAAATTTTTTAGTGACTTCTTTTCCTGTTCCATTTTCAATAAAAGTTAATTCATAAAAATTGTAACCAATTAAATTGAGAAATGGGTTAATGTACAGCAAGTCGTTCTTGATATATACTATGCCTATCATTATCGAAATTAAAATAAAAACAACAAACATACTGACCTTTTCTAGTTCAAAAGTAAGTGCAAACAAAACAAACAAACTAAAATAGCCTAAAAAATATTTTTCAGTTTGACTTTGTTTTGATTTTATAATAATATTTGTGTTTCCTTCTTTCTTTTCATTTATAACACCAAAAGTTCCAGCAATTCCTACAATTATTGCTATTAATAAAATTATCAAAGTTATGCTATTTAAAATATTGAAATGCAAATCGCCAAAAATGATGTTAATTAGAATTTTAACAATGATTAAAAAATATAATGGAGCAAATGAACTAAGATATAAATAAAACTTTTTCATATTTTAATTTTTAACAAAATATTTTTAAATAAACAAAAACTAGACCACTTAGTCTAGTTTTATTAATTAATCTTTAGCTTCAAATACAGGATATATACTAACACTTATAGAATTATCAAGATTTAATGAGAGAATTAGATTTCCTTCTGTAAAATCTACATAATAAAATGTAAGTGTATCGTCATCAAATAAACCCATTTTCCAACCAACTAAATTATAGTCATCAGCCATTGGATGAGATATATAATCATCGCCATCTAAATCGGTTGCATGTTCAAATTTATCAATTGTAAACAAGTCATTTAAAATTATACTAAAATCTCCATTAAAATTTTCGTTAGATATTACATCATCTGTATAATATTCTAAAGTATGTTGCATTGAATTATCGTAATTCGTATGATCATAAGTTGTTTTATTGAAAATTGGCCAAATAAAATAACCATTAACTTCCTCTAATGCTGTTGTGTCTAAACTCATTGTAATAAGTGTTTTAGGTCGAGGCATCCAATTTGCATAAATTCTTAATATAGTTCTACTCTTGTCGTTGTTCCAATGCTCTATATTGCCGTCTATTTCGTTTATTTTTTCTTCTAGTCTTTCTTTGTTAACTGGATCAGCAAAATAATAGTAATTTTGTAAAGCCCAAGTCACGGAAGTGTCTAAAAGTTTTCCTTCCGGAGCAATTAAATCATTTGATGTTGGCAAACTTGCAATAAATCCATCAATATCATATCGATTAATTACTTTAGAGTACCAATTTAAGTTATTACTAATGCCTTTTGATGTTTTATAGGCTTCAGTATAGTTACCATTGTTACTATCAAGGATAACTAATCTTTCATTTGATTCTATCCATCTTGCGTAAATAGTTCTACTCTTATCTTCTTCGGTTTTCCCTAAATTACTAAATGTCTCTTTACTAAACATTTGTTCATCAGTACAACTTTCATCAAAATACCAACCAGCAAATCTTTTAGCACCATTTACAATCCATAAATTTGCAAATTGAGTTAAAGATTCATTAACGCTATCAAAACTTGACTCTATATTAATTAATTGAATAGTCGTCGTAGTTTCCGTTAAGTTATGTTCAGTCTTATATTTTTCAATAAACTCACCACCATTGAGATTAACATATAATGTAAATAAGTCAATTTTAGGTGCTTTACATCCTGCAAAACCTACAATAATTGGCATAATAAAACTAATGACTAATAAAAAACATAAAAATTTCTTTTTCATATCGTCCCCTTATTAAGCATATTGTAACTCTTTATAAAATTAATATCAAATATTTTTAGACTAAAAAAATAAAAAACAACTCGTTAAACGAGTTGAATTTGGTAGTCCCAAGGGGACTCGAACCCCTGATTCCACCGTGAAAGGGTGATGTCTTAACCACTTGACCATGGGACCATAATGTCACCTAATTGGTGAGGATTGTCGACCTTAGTCGACAATCTAAGGTTTAATGACTAACATTAAACACAAAGGAGGTTGTATGATTCGTACCTAAGTACGATCTGTAATCCTACTACCGGATAAGGAAGGAATGGTAACAACAGTAAAAAATAAACTGGTGGCGATGGGTAGAATCGAACTACCGATCTATCGGGTATGAACCGATTGCTTTAACCGCTGAGCCACATCGCCAAGATTACAAGTAAAATTATACACATTTAGGCTAATTATGTCAAGACTTTTTCTAAACTTTTTATATTTAATATTTTACACATAATATATAATTTGCACAATAAAAACTCTAGAAAATTAAAAATTTTTACCAATATTAAATAGTATTTCAAAATAAAAAAGTGCATTTTAATGCACTTTTTTAAATAATTACTAACCACGAATGCCAAGTTTTGCTTTTAAAGCACGCGCTTTTTCAATATCACTTGTAGTCAAGTAGTCAAGAAGTTTCTTACGAGTACTAACCATTTTGTTAAGACCACGAGTAGAGTGTAAATCTTGCTTATTTGATTTTAAGTGTTCAGTAAGATTGTTGATTCTAGCAGTGAGTAATGCGATTTGAACTTCGATTGAACCTGTATCTTTTTCATCTTTACCGAAAGATTTTACGATTTCTGCTTTATTGATTTTCATATTTTTCTCCTTTTATAAATTCGCCATAAACAAAGTCAACGTTGGAGTATCGTTTAACTTAGTTTTGGTATGACTATATATTAACGCACTAAATTAAATTTGTCAATAGATAAAAAAATTTTGTTGACAATTAACAAATTTTTATTAAAATAGAAAACTGTATGCAAAATTTATTAAGAAAATTAATTAAAAATTTGTCTAACAGAAATAATGAACATAATGAAAAACGAGATTTACGGAAATTGAAAGGCGAAACTTTCTATTCTTTTGGCGTAGTTGATTACTTATCGGCTGAAGAAAATCCTTGTTTTACTTACACTAAATATCATTATGATTTTGGAAGAGAATTTAAAGATGTTTTATTTTTTTCTCCTTATACACCAAAATTGCTCGTTTTATGTGTAAATAATCTAAGTGAAGAAGCGATATTAGATTTCCAAAAAAATTTAAATAAATTTGATAAAATATGCCAATTATTAATTGACACAAAGCAACCTGACGAACAATGGTATAAAGCCATTAAATATTGTTCTTATTACATCAAAACCTTCGAAAAGCAAAAGAAAAATAAAAAAGATATTTTCTAACCATACTTTACATAATTTGTTAATTTATGAACAAACTAAAAGCATGAAAAAAGTATGGTTTTTTAGTATATGTTTAATTTTATCTTTAACAGGTCTAATAATAGTTCTACCCGAAATAAAGACTTTCACTGAATATCCCGAAAATTTAATTGTAACGACTGAAGATATAAAATCTATAAATGAAAATAATATTATAACAAAACTTGATTTGCCTAAAAATTTAGTGGTTAGCAACGATGAGTTGACAAGCACAAAAATAGAATTAAAACTTTTTAACATTATTCCAATAAGAACTTTAAATGTAAGGTTGCTTAATAAAAATGAAGTATTTTTAGGTGGTGAAGCAGTTGGCTTTAACCTATATAGCGAAGGCGTTATTTGTGTTGGAAGTAATCCTATTATTTCGCCGAACGGTTCAGTCGAACCTTTTAAAGATAGTGGTTTAAAAGAAGGCGATGCGATTTTAAAAATTGAAAACATTTCTATTAGTAATATAGATGATATTGATAGAATTATTAACTTACCAATATTTGAAGGAAAACAACTAAATTTAACAATTCGAAGAAACAATGAAGAATTCAATACAACAATTACCCCTGCTTTTGATTTACTATCTAATAAATATAAATTAGGTCTTTGGATAAGAAATTTTTCATCAGGTGTAGGAACTCTAACATATGTAAAAACTGACAATTTTAGATTTGGCTCTGTAGGCCACCCTATAATTGACCAAAGTTTAGGAAATAATTTTAATGTGGAAAAAGGGAATATTTACAAGTGTAAAATTTTAGGCGTTAAAAAAGGTGAAAAGAACGATCCTGGTGAAATAAAATCAAGTATTAATTTAAGTGATGACGCAATTGGTATTGCTGACACTAACTGCAAATACGGAGTATATGGAAATATCCTCAACAAATCAATAATAAACGCTGAAAAAACAATAAATTTAAGTGGTAGAATGGGAGTAAGTTTAGGCGATGCTCAAATTTATTGTTCTATAGATAATGAAGGTGTAAAAGCCTATGACATTAAAATTTTAAAGGCAAATAAACAAAATAACGCTGATGATAAAAGTATGATAATTAAAGTCACAGACAAAGAACTTCTAGAAAAAACCGGTGGTATAATTCAAGGCATGAGTGGAAGCCCTATTGTTCAAAATGGTAAAATAATCGGTGCAGTAACGCACGTCATGCTTAATGATCCAACACGTGGATATGGAGTATATATAGATTGGATGATTGACAACTAATTTATTGACAAAAATTCAACATTATTTTTAATCTGCTCAAAAACCCTTAAATGTTGTTCTTCATCTTTAATAAAACGAGCAAATAATTTCTTTAAACTATCATTTTTCACCATACCTATAGCACGTTTATAATCTTCAATTGACACTTTCTCGTCTTGGATATTATTTTCTAACATATCTTTTAATTTCATAGAATAGTTCAAAAAACCTGCATTAAAGAAATTCCCTTGGCCATCATCATATTTAGGAATTCCGCCGAATAGACTTATAGCGTGCATTAAGAGTTCTAAATGCATCATTTCTACAATCGCTACTTCTTCAAAAACTTCTGCAATGCTACTATCGACTTTATCAGCAACAACTGATTGAAAAATATAAGTTAAAATACCAGCAAGTTCACCTTTCCTACTATTAGCCAAATTTTTAAGAATAGCAATAGTCGTTTTATCTTCGCTAGCATTAATTATTTCGGGATAATTTTCATCTAATTTGACATGTAAATCATCAAAATTCATAATTTCCTCCTACAATAACTATGTTTTTTCGATTAAATTTGTGAATTAATAAACTATAAATTTCTTGATACAAATTATAATATGTGTTAAACTAATAATATTAGGGGAGTTATGAAAGAAGTTGAAACTAAAAAAATTACTAGATACAATCCAAAAGCAGACACAGGACTAAATAGCAAACAAGTAAAAAAGCACACTGAAGACAATCTAGTAAATGTATCAACAATTAAAAATACAAAATCTATATGGAATATTTTATTTAAAAATATTTTCACTTTTTTTAATATGACTTGTTTAGGTGTCGCTATTGCTTTGGCCCTTGTCGGTGCTTATAGTGATATGACTTTTATGATTATTGTTACGATTAATACCGTAATAGGAATCGTTCAAGAAATCAAAGCAAAACATACAATGGATAAATTGTCACTTACTAACTCTAACTTTACAAAAGTTATTCGTGATGGTGAAGAACAAGAAATTTACAAAGAAGAGATTGTGCTTGACGACGTGTTAGTGCTTAATCCAGGTATGCAAATTGCTTGCGATAGTATAGTTATGGACGGACAAGTAGAAGTTAACGAAAGTTTACTTACAGGAGAGAGTCAGCCGGTTAAAAAGAAAAAAGGAAGTTTACTTCTCGGTGGTAGTTTCATATCAAGTGGAACTTGCAAAGCAAAAGTCAATAAAATCGGTGACGAAAACTACATTTCTCAACTTACAGTGAAAGCAAAAAAATTCAAACAACAAAAAAGTGAACTTTTAAACACACTACGTACTTTAATAAGAATAATAACAATATTTATGGTACCAATAGCAATATTGATGGCTTATAACAACTACAAATTTTATGTAGCAAATCCACAACCAGATTATTCAATTTTATATATGACAATAACGAAAACTAGTGGTTGTATTATTGCTATGATACCTGCAGGCATGTTCTTATTAACAACAGTTGCGTTAACTGTTAGTGTAATTAGACTTGCAAGAAAACGAACTTTAGTGCAAGAATTGTATTCCATCGAAATGCTCGCAAGGACCGACGTGTTGTGTCTTGATAAAACGGGTACTTTAACAAATGGATCCATGAGTGTGACAAAAGTTGTCCCAGCGGGCGACAAAACAGAAAAAGATATCGACAAAATTGTATCAAGTATGGTAAACGCCTTCCATGATGCAAATAACACAGCGCTTGCCCTAAAAGCGTATTTTACAAATAATATCTATAAAACCGAAAAAACAATACCTTTCTCAAGCGAGAGAAAATTCATGGCATGTAAATTTAAGTCAATAGGAAGTTTTAAACTAGGCGCATACGAATTTGTTATGGATAACGCTCCTGAAAAAATAAAAATTTCGGCAGAAGAGTATGCTTCACAAGGCTATAGAGTTCTATTGCTGGTTGAAAGTCCAGACACTTTTGCAAATACTAATTGTAAGCCTTTAGCATTTATTCTATTGCAAGACAATATTAGAAAAGACGCTCCAAAAACTATAGAATGGTTTAAAAATAATGGTGTAGATATTAAAATCATTTCAGGCGACAATCCTGTTACCGTTAGCGAAGTCGCTAAACGAGTTGGTGTAAAAAATTATAATAAATACATTTCACTATATGGATTATCTAACACTGAAGTAATAGATGCAGCAAATAAATATTCTATATTTGGTAGAGTTTCTCCTGAGCAAAAAGCGATTTTAGTAAAAACACTTAAATCACAAGGAAATACAGTTGCTATGACCGGTGATGGTGTAAATGATATTCTTGCGTTGAAAGAAGCAGATTGTTCAATTGCAATTGCCGCTGGAAGTGACGCAGCAAGATCAGTTAGCCAATTAGTTTTATTGGATAGCAACTTTGCTTCTATGCCAAGTGTAGTCGCTGAAGGAAGACGAGTAGTAAACAACATTCAAAAATCTTCCTCGCTTTTCCTTATGAAAACCATATTTGCTATTTGTATTGCACTCTTTGTTCTATGTACAAATAAAACTTATCCTTTCTCACCTATTCAATTCTTACTATTAGAAGTCTTTGTTATTGGTCTACCTTCTTTCTTCCTAGCGTTGCAACCGAATACAGACAAGATTAAAGGTAAATTTATGACCAATCTTGCAAAAAGTTGTTTGCCGGCAGGAATAACTCTTGTTGTTGTCGCAATCAGCATTTATATATATCAAATGATTTTAGGTATTGATGACGCAGCAATTTTGGCAACTATGGCATCTATTGCAATAACAGCAGTTGGTTTCGTTTGTCTATACAAAATGTGTAAACCTTTAAATCTCTTCAAAGCATTTATGTATTTATTGTGTTTAACAATTTGTATATTGGCAGTTGTCTTCTTGTTTGATTTGTTCAAATATGTTCCACTTTCTACTATTGATATATTGTTTGATATAATAGTTATAATGGCTGCCTATTTCTTATTTACATTGTTAACTAAATTATTTGAAGCAAAAGATTTTATAAATACTAAAGACAAATAATATTAGAAATTTTCTTATCAACTATTTCAAATTTAAAGACACCTACAAAGGTGTTCTTTTTTATTAATATTACTTCATCTGAATTCAACGGAATAAAGTTATTAAAACTTTGAAAGAATTCCACAAAACTAGACACTTTCGTGGATAACTCTTTTGTTATTAAATTATTAATATATTTTTCATTTCCTGCTAAAACACAATCCAAAAAGGTCACAACCAAAAATTCTTCTTTCATCTTCATATCATATTCATCTAAATATACTAAGTAACATTCATTTTCTTTCAATGAATATACTCTTCCTTGATTTAGAGAATCAAACAATTTCGTCATAACTAAAAATTCATCATTGTCATTTATTTCATCATAATAATCAGCGTAACTTATTTCATCTTTTACTATAACAATAAAATTTCTTTTTCCATTAAAGAAAATAAGAAAATAACCTTCTCTTTCTTCAGTGTGCGAAAAAGTTAAATCGTTCGTTTTTTCAATTATTTTATTTGAGTTATTGAAACTTACACAAATATCACTGCCGACAGATAAAAGTATGTTTTGATTTTTAAATTCAAACAAGAAAACTTCTGTTGAACTAGGTTTAGTGTCTTTAAAAAAATATTCATCACCACAATATTTTAATGTATTTGAATATTCACTAATTTCATCTATTTGACAAATTATATCTGTTGGGAAAAACTCATTATTAACAACACTAAAATTATTATTATGTGACACTGACAATAAATATTTCATAACTATATTTATGTTAAAAACTAAAAAAACTTTCAAAATT
>JAZRUZ010000022.1:0-7806 GCA_045598895.1 Candidatus Onthoplasma sp.
TTTTAAAAATTTTAAAAAATCAACAAATAAATAAATTTTTTTTATAAACAGAAATCTGTTTATTTGCTAATATAGAAATGTTCGCGACACAAAAAGATGATTAAATTCATCAACAACAATTATTTCTATAATTGTAATAAAGGGGAATATATGGAAAAAATTAAAATCATTTTAGCAGATCAAGAAGATGACGTTTTGGATAAGTTAAAAGAAGGTTTAACAAATGATAAATACGACATATTGTCTAGCACTAAAAACGGAGAAGAATTAATTGATATGGTGCAGAATTTAAAACCGGATATTGTGGTTATGGATGTAGTTTTAGAGAAATGTGATGGATTTAAGGTTCTTGAACAAATCGGTAAAAAAACAAAGGTTGTAATCCACTCATCTCTTTCCATGGACGGCTTTATTAATAAGGCAATACAATTAGGAGCAAGTTATTATTGCATTAAACCTTTTGATGTAAGTGTACTAGAAGAAAGAATTGCTGATATTTTGCAAATCAAAACAGACGGAAAGACATATTATAATGGTAGAGTAAATAATCAAATTGAAGAAAAAATTACTAATATCTTTATAACGGTTGGAATCCCTGCACACATTAAAGGTTATCAATTTTTAAGAGAAGCGATTAAACTTTCTATTGCTAATCCTGATATGATTAATTCTATAACAAAAAGGCTTTACCCAACAATTGCCGAAAAGTATGACACTAGCGCAAGCAAAGTAGAAAGAGCAATTAGACATGCGATAGAAGTCGCTTGGAATAGAGGTAAAATCGAAAATATTAACAATCTATTTGGAATTAAGGTTTACTCATCAAACGAGAAACCTACAAATGGCGAATTTATCGCTTTGGTGGCAGACAAAATGCTTATCGAAGGGGCATAATTAAAAAGTAAATTTTGAAGTGAGCTATTACTAGTTCACTTCTTTTTTTAAAGTAAAATCTTTTAGGTTTACTTTTTATATAACCTCTTTGTTTTTTATAGTGTTCTTGTATACTTATTTTAATTTTTTAAAATGTTTTACAATATATGAATAGATTAAAAAAGTTGACAATAATATATCAGTAAATTTAAAGAAAAAAGTATTGTCAATTAGTAGACAATTTAAATTTATATATATATAATATACTAAACAAAAATAAGGAGTGTTTATGGCTAAAGATACTAAACCTGTTTGGATAATTTGCCCTAGATGTGAATTAAATTACATTAAAAAAGCAGATAAATATTGCAATGTTTGCAAGAAAGAATTAAAACTTATTAAAGCAAGCGAAGACGATATTGAAGATTTAGAGTTGTGTCCTATTTGCAAAATCAACTTTGTGCAAAGTGATGAAGAAATTTGCGAAAGTTGCCGTCAAGAAATGGGCTTAAAAGTCGAAGATGAAGAGAAAGACAAGGAAATCGATGATTGGCACAAATATATTGACGATGATGACAATGATGATGAAGAAGAGAACGACGAAACTCAAAATGATTTAGCCGATGACGTCTACGAAAGCGAAGAATTGGAAGATACTTCAGGCATCGGCGACGACTTCGAATTTGATGACGACCTTGATAAAGATTTAGATGAATTAGATGAAGAAGAAGATGAGGATCTTGATCTCGATATGATAGACGATGACGAAGATGATGAAGAAGACGAAGAAGATGAAGACGAGGAAGACGACGATTAGTAGTCAATATAAATTTTTGTTTAAATTTTGCTAAACTGAACATTATTGTATTAGGAGAGATTATGAAAAAAATTCCTAATACATTAGACGATATCAAACAAAGAATCCTTGACTTAAAAGGTAAAGAAGTGGAGTTGTATATAAATAGAGGCAGAAGGCGAATAAAAGAATTTCGTGCTACTATTGAAGACGTCTATTCCAGTGTATTCACCGTTAAATCAATGGTAGAAATTGATACTATGTTTACTTATTCATATAACGATATACTTTGCGGTGATGTAAAAATAACTAACGATAAAGAAGCATAAAGCTTCTTTTTTGTATTTTATGGCATTTGTAATGAATTACTCTAATTGACATAGTTGTTAAATTATTGTATAATTTAATAAATTTATGGAGAGATTATGAGAAACTGCAATCCTATTAGAGGTACATATGATTATTTACCACGAGAAGCAAGAACTAGAGAGATAGTAAGACAAATTATTTTAGAAAGTTATCAAAATAATGGCTTCAATTTAATTTCTACGCCTATATTAGAGAATTTAGATTTATTAAACATGAGTGACGGTGGAGATAACTTAAAACTCATGTTTAAAACAATCAAACGTCGTGACAAATTAGATTTAACAAAAGAAAACTTAACAGAAGATGATATTGTTGAAGAGGGTTTAAGATACGATTTAACTGTTCCACTTGCTAGATTTTATGCAAAGAATAAAGAGAAACTTCCAACACCTTTTAAGTCTATTCAATTAGATTATGCGTTCCGTGCTGAGCGACCTCAAAAAGGAAGAAATAGACAATTTGTACAATGTGATATTGATATTTTAGGTGATGACAGCATAAATGCAGAAATAGAATTGTTAAAAACAGCCTTGAATACTTATTCTCGTTTAGGATTTAATAATCTTACACTTAAAATTAATCACAGAGAAATATTAAATTCAATTATTTTATATTCAGGTTTTGTTTCATCTAATATTGGAACTATTTGTGTCACCTTAGACAAGTTAGATAAAATCGGCATTGACGGAATTATGATGGAACTTATTGAAAAAGGTTTTGAAACTGAAAATATCAATAAGTTGGTAGAAGTTATAAACGCAATTCAAGTTAAAGGTTTAGATTGTTTGACTGAATTTAATGTAAATATTGAAGTTGTTAACAAAGTTAAAAATTTAATAGATAGTTTGAATAAACTAACTGATAATAATTTCAATATCAATTACGATGTTTCTATTGTACGTGGACAAGGCTATTATACAGGCACAGTCTTTGAGTGCTATACTGAAGGTTTTGGTGGCGCTATCGGTGGTGGTGGAAGATACGATAAAATGGTTGAAAAAATTGTAGATGTTCCTGTTTCAGCAGTTGGTATGTCTATCGGTTTTGAGCCGGTTTGTATGTTATTGTTAGAACGAAATGAAATGTTTGATGCTAAAAAGAACTTGGCGTTAATTTACGATGAAAATGATGATTTGATTGAGGCTTTTGAGATAAAAGAGAAACTTCAAAAAGATTTCAATGTATCACTATATAAACGTGCTAAAAATATGAAAAACTTCTATGAAAAAATTGGTGAAGTTGCTGATTTAGTAACAACCATGGCAGATTATAAAAACGGAAAAGAATTTAAGGTGATTAACAATGGATAAAACTATCGAAGAGAATAAAAATGAATTTATTAGTATTTTTAAAGAAAATATAACTAGAGAGGGTGCTGACAAATTACTTGAATATTTAATTTCAGGCTGTGACTTTTTCTCTGCTCCAGCAAGTGGTAGAAGACATAGTGCTTTTGAAGGTGGACTATGCTTCCACTCAATAAATGTTTACAATAGATTCAAGAAAATAATTATAAGTGAGTATGGCGAAAATTATCAAGAAAAGATTAGCGACGAATCCATTGCTATATGCGCTTTGTTACACGATTTATGTAAGGTAAATACTTATACGGTAGACTATAGAAATCAAAAAGTCGAAGGTCAATGGATACAAGTTCCTTACTACGCATATTCAAATAATCTTCCTTATGGTCATGGTGAAAAGTCCGTTTATATTATAAGTGGATTTATGCATTTAACTAGAGAAGAAGCAATGATAATAAATTGGCATATGGGCAGTTTTGATCCTAGATATCAGGCAGGAAGCGATTTGTACGACGCCTTCAAAATGTATCCTAATTTAATTTTATTTCACATGGCAGATTTAGAAGCAACATATTTAGATGAAAAGTAAAAGAAGATTTGTTAGTCTTCTTTTTTTTCACGAAATTTATTGTTTAAACATACAAACAATAGAAGGTGAATATGGCAAATGCAAGAGATTTTTTAATAGGTGCAAATGACGAACATGGTTTAAATCCACCAACAGTTGGCAAACGTACGCCTGTTATATCTTATTTAGGTAGAAGTTTTTATGAAAACGAATTTAATAAGGCAAGTAAAAACGAATTTATTTTAGCGTGCTTAAGATGTGGTTTTAGAGTGTATGATGTACACCCAGAAATTGAAGATATTAGTATATCTTCTCGTGTTGTAAGGGCGAATAGGGCAAGATTAAGTCTGCTTGTAACTTTTGCGTATAATGCGGCTAGTGATGGCTTAAGATTTAGTGGTGCAAATGGTATTGAGGTTTACTATAGTCTTTTTAATCCTTTTCCAAATGAAAGTAGAGCGTTAAGTGAACAGGTGTACCGAAACGTTGTAGAAACTACAGGTAACAACGGTAGGTTTGTTGGATCTTTATCTGTAGGGGTTTTGTCTAGCGTAAACTGTCCATCAACTCTAATTGAAGCAGGCTTTATGACTAACTTCGAAGAAGCAAAATTAATGCTAAATCCAATTTACGTATTAAATGTAGGTGAAGGCGCATGCAAAGGTGTTTGTGATTATTTAGGGGTTCCTTATATAGAGAGAAATTTATCTAATTATCCTACTTTAAAGCAAAATGCTAGTGGAAATTTTGTAACAATTCTTCAACTACTCCTTAATCGATATGGAGCAAGTCTAACAGCAGATGGTAGATTTGGAGCAAATACGAGAAATGCGGTAATTAACTTCCAGCGTAATAACAATTTAACTGCAGATGGAATAGTTGGACCTAACACATGGCGTGCTTTGTTGAATTTAGATCCGTCTCAAATTACTTTACGACGAGGTAGTAAGAATAGCGCTGTGTGGTTCTTGCAAAAATTATTATTGTCTTATTTGTATCCGATTACAGATATTGATTCTTCATTTGGACCTGAAACTGAAAGAGCAGTAAGAGCGTTTCAGCAAGAAAATGGTTTGACTGTTGACGGTATTGTTGGACCTAACACCTGGCGAGCATTATTTAATTCCCAAGGTAGACCACAAAATCAATAAAACAACAAAATTTACTAAAAATACGTTTTATTTTACGTATTTTTTTATTTTGCTAGACAAGAATTTTAGTATGAAAAAAATTATATTTATCGTTGGAATTTTTGTATTAATTGTATTGTGCTTAAATTTGCTACCAAAAACTGAAACTGAAAATTCATATTTAAGATTACATATAAAATCAAATAGTAATCTAGAAATTGATCAAAATGTTAAGTTTGAAATTAAAGACAATATTTTAAATTTTTTAACTCCTCTATTTTGTAATGTAAACAACAAAGATGAAGCAATTTTGGTGTTCAATAAAAATAAAGGCGAAGTTAATAAAATCGTAATTGAGACAATAAATAAAAATGGATTAAAATATAATGCTACAATAAATTTCAATAATGAATATTTTCCTGCGAGAAATTATAATTCAGTTACTTTAAATTCCGGATATTATGACGCAATAACAATCAATTTGGGTGATGCCAATGGGGATAATTGGTGGTGTGTAATGTATCCACCATTATGCTTTGCGAGCAGTAAAAAAAATTCTGTAAATTTTAAGTCTAAAATTCAAGAAATGTGGCAAAAATTATTTTAGTGGAGAGAAATTATGAAAAAAATTATAATAGGATCAATCGCACTTCTTCTTTGTTTGACAGGGCTTCTAACTTATTATGGAGTAAAAAATAATATTGATAAAGACACAACTTCAATCACAACTAATGGAAGTGTTAGTTACGCAGCAACAGCAAATATTAAAGACGTACAAACAAAACTTAAAAAGTGGGGATATTATACAGGTGCTATTGACGGAATAAATGGACCAAAGACAATTGCGGCAGTCAAAGCCTTTCAAAAAAAATATGGGCTAACGCAAGATGGTATAGTAGGTCCATTAACTGCTGCAAAAATGGGATTGAGTGTTAGCTCTTCTGGTTCAAGTTCTAGTTCTAAATACAACAGTAATGACAGATACTTATTGGCAAAAGTAATTTACGCTGAAGCGAGAGGTGAAACATATACCGGACAAGTTGCAATTGGTGCAGTTGTCTTAAATAGAGTACGCGATAGTCGTTTCCCAAACACTATTTCAGGAGTAATCTATCAACCTTGGGCATTTACTGCGGTCAATGACGGTCAAATAAATTTAGAGCCAAATCAAAAGGCATATCAAGCGGCTGATGATGCTTTAAATGGCTGGGATCCGACTTATGGCTGTGTGTATTATTATAATCCTGCAACGGCTACTAGTAAATGGATATATACAACAAAAACAGTAACAACAATAGGCAAACATGTGTTTGCTGTATAAGGAGAATTATGAAAAAAATTGTTAGTGAAGATTTTGATAAAACGAAAAAACAACAATCATCACAAGTGAGCGAAAGTAATGAAACAAAGAAAAAAAGCAATGCTCAAAAAGCGTTAGCCCCTTTAATTATTGCAGTTGTATCGTTAGTTATAATTTTAGTTTGTGTTCTAATTGCGTATTATCAAATATATACATCAGGGACTCAAAATGCGAAAATTTTAGAAGGTGTATATGCAAGCAGTTACTATTCAATGGTGGACAATGTAAACAATCTTTCGGTAGATATTTCTAAATACTCAAATTTATCGACGAGTGAAGCAAAAATAAATACATTAGAAGATATGAAAACTGATTGCAATTATATTTTAGCCGGTTTAAGTATATTGCCTATAAATCAAGAAAATGTAGTGTCGGCTACAAAATTTTTTAATCAAGTGAATGGCGTTTGTGACGCATACTCAAAAAAGTTAGCAAGAAAGGAAAATTTAAGTATAGAACAAGAACTTTTGCTTGACGAAATTAACCTTGTTTTAAGTCAATTAAAGGAAAACTTTAATACTCAAAATTTAGGCATGTATGATACTGGTTTTAACTTTGTTGATGCGAGTGTTTTTGATAGAACAGGTATGAATGAACTATCTTCGAGTATGGGGGACATTAGTAGCGAAGAAGTAGTTTACCCTAGTATGATTTTTGATGGTCCATTTTCTAGTGCGTTAGAAACAAGAGTTGTAAAAGGTTTAGGTAATAAAGAATGTAGTAAAGATGAAGCAAAAGACTATATTCTGAATAAAATCTTTAGTGGAAGGAATGTGGATATCTTATTCTTAAATGAAACAAATGGAGATATAGATAGTTACAATTTTGAAGTAACGACCGATGAAAAAAGATTTGAATTACAGATAAGTAAACTTGGTTGCTTACTTATTACAATGAATGGATATGCTGAAAGTTTTGATCCTATTATAAACGAAAATCAGGCAGGTGAAATTGCTAAAAATTTTGCGAACAATATCGGTTTTGAAAGTATGAGTGTTGTCTGGCATGAAACTCATGAGAACGTAACCTATATTAATCTAGCACCAATGATAGAAGGGGTTATATATTATCCAGATTTAGTTAAGGTTAAAGTCGATCTTACTAGTCAAGAAATAATTGGTTTTGAAGCAGTAAATTATGCGCTCAATCATGTTGATAGAAATCCTGTCTTTAATTTAAATGATAGCGAGTGTGAGGGTGTTCTCGGTTTTGATTATGAAATTTATGAAGTTAATAAAACTGTAATAAAATTAGATAATGGACAAGAAATTTCTGCTTATGAATTTATTATCGAAAGAATTGACGGAGATTATTTTTATTATATAAATGCAAATAATAAAGAAATTGCTAAAGTCTTAAAGTTGGTAAAAATTAAAGATGTAGAAAAATTAATTTAAAAAATATTA
>JAZRUZ010000023.1:0-3261 GCA_045598895.1 Candidatus Onthoplasma sp.
GATTAAAATTTCATCCTTTTTAACTAAATATGCGAAAGGGAAGAAATATTTTGTTTATACGCATGGTTGCCAAGCGAATTATCGTGATTCCGAAATCTATAAAGGAATCTTAGAAAAGATTGGATATAAGAAGAGTGAAGACGTTAATCACGCGAATCTTATTTTGATTAACACCTGTGCGGTTAGAGAAAACGCCGAGAATAAAGTTTTCGGTGAGATTGGTAATTTAAAAAAGAAAGATGTTACTTTAATTCTTGCTGGCTGTATGGCGATGGAAGAAGTAATGGTAAATGAATTAATTAAAACTTTCCATCATGTTGATATTATTTTAGGAACACACGATATCGCTAAACTTCCTTGTGTATTAGAAGAACATTTAAAAAAGAATAAACGTATTGTCGAAGTAAATAGTGGTTCCGGATATATCCATGAATGTCTACCAAGTGTACGCGATTCGAATTTTAAAGCATTCGTAAATATTGCGTATGGTTGTGATAAGTTCTGCACATATTGTATTGTTCCATATACGCGTGGAAGAGAAAGAAGTAGAGATCCAAAAGATATCATCAACGAATGTAAAGAACTCGTGAAGCAAGGATATTTAGAAATTACTTTGTTAGGTCAAAACGTTGATAGTTATGGTAAAGATCTTAAAAACAAATATAGTTTTGCTAAATTATTAGATGAAGTCGCTAAATTAAAAATTCATCGCCTATCGTTCTTAACTTCTCATCCCTATGATTTCTCACTTGAGATTGTTGATGTGATGAAAAAACATAAAAACATTCAACCATATTTACATCTACCTCTTCAAAGTGGAGACGATACGATTCTTAAATTAATGGGAAGAAAATATAGCAGCAAAAAATATCTATCCATTATTAAAGTCGCTAGAAAGAAAATGCCTAATTTATCCATTTCCACCGATATTATTGTAGGTTTCCCCAATGAAACGGATGCTCAATTTAAAAATACTTTAAAACTTGTAAAAGCGGTTAACTACGATTCAGCCTTCACCTTTATTTATAGCCCAAGGAGCGGAACACCAGCCGCCAAGATGAAAGATAATGTTAGTTATCAAACCAAAGTCCAAAGATTTAAAAAACTAAACGAACTCTTAAAACAACAAATGAGTTTAAATAATAAAAAATTTATTAATCAGGTTTTTCCGGTTTTAGTGGATGATGTTTCTAAAACTAATAAAGCAATGTTAACGGGAAGATTGCCTGATAATAAAATTGTCAATTTTAAGGGTGACAAAAAAATAATTGGTAAAATCGTTAGAGTGAAAATCACCGAAGAGCATATTTATTTTTTAATGGGTTTATTAGAGAAGTAAGCCTTGCGATCTTTTCTACTAACGTATAAGTAATAATCGCCCGATTCTTTTTCGGTCATGATTTTGTAATCATTATCTTGCAAAGCTTTTATGAGATGTTGTTTATGTCGAGCATCGGCAATTTCGCAAAGAATGGTTAATTGAGTCTCACCAATTGCGCCGAAAGCACTCGAAGTATCAATATGTAAATTTAAAATATTAATTTTAGCTTTCATTAATAGATAATAAAAATCATTAATTGTTTTAGTATCGTTTGGTAATAACACAAATAATTTGACGCGGCGATTATGACTGTACATCGCTTTTTCTAATAAAGTATTAATAAAAGTAAAGTCAATATTTCCACCACTTAAAATACATGCAACTTTTTTATTAGTAACGTTAATTTTGTCGTTCATGATAGCGGCTACAGTGACTGCACCCGCCCCTTCAACCACTAATTTATTGCGTTCCATTAAAAAGAAAATGGCACCCGCGATTTCTTCCTCGCTAACCGTCACCATATTATCAACGTATTTATAAATTAAAGGTAGAGTTAAATCACCTGGATTTTTAACCGAGATGCCTTCAGCGATAGTTTTAGAAGTTTTGGTTATAACTTTCTTTTTCTTTTTAAAACTTAGTGCTATGGCATTTGCGTTTTCGGCTTGTACACCAATAACTTTAATTTTTGGATTAGATAATTTAATCGCAGTTGCAACACCAGATAATAGTCCACCGCCACCAGCGGGAACGATAACCATATCAACATTTTTTAAATCCTCTAGAATTTCTAATCCTACGGTTCCTTGTCCGATAATCACATCTAAATCATTATAAGGATGGATATAAGTCGCTTCTTCTTTTTTAACAATTTTTTGGCTTACTTTGTAAGCATCATCAAAACATGAACCTTCTAGTACCACTTGTCCACCATATCCACGTGTAGCGTTGATCTTAGCAATTGGTGTCATTTCTGGCATTACGATAATGGGTTTAATTTTAAATTTATTGCCAGCATAGGCTACGCCTTGAGCGTGATTACCAGCGCTAGCGGTTACAACGGTTTTGCACTTTTTCTCGCTCGCTAATTTAGCAATCTTATTGGTAGCGCCCCTAATTTTAAACGAACCAGTCTTTTGTAAATTTTCGCATTTTAAATATATTTTCCCTTCACTGATTTTGGATAAGGTGTTAGAAAAATCAAGCGGAGTATGACGCACTATAGGTTTAATTCTTTTTTGTGCATCTTTAAAATCTTTTAGTGTAATTTTCATATTTCTATTATATATGTAAATGTTATGATATTAACAATGATAATTGTTATTACCGGTCCAACCTGTACAAGTAAATCTAAAATCGCAGTTGAAGTTGCGAAGGTTTTTAACGCGGAAATTATTAACGCTGATGCATTTCAAGTTTATCAAGAATTAGATATTGGAACCGCTAAACCTACTAATGAACAACTAAAACAAGTTAAGCATCATTTATATTCTTATAAAAAACCAACCGAAGAATTTTCAATTTATGATTATCAAAAAGACGCTAGAGCATTAATTAATAAACTATTAAAGCAAAAGAAGAACATAGTTCTAGTTGGAGGATCAGGCCTATATATTCGTTCCGTTTTATTTGATTACAAATTTAAAGATGAACCTAAAAAAGTTAATTTAAAGAAATTTGAAAAATTAAATAACGTAGAACTTCATAAAAAGTTAAAAAAGGTTGATATAGTCTCCGCCAAAAAGATTCATCCAAATAATCGTAGACGAGTCCTTAGAGCGTTAGAGATTTATTATGCATATGGAAAAAGTAAAAGTGCATTAGAAAAAGAGCAATCTCATAAAATCATCTACGATGATGTTCATATTTATGCAACCGATGTTGATAAAGAAATTTTATATAAACGAATTAATGAACGTGTAGTTAAAATGATGGATTTA
>JAZRUZ010000024.1:0-3976 GCA_045598895.1 Candidatus Onthoplasma sp.
TCTTTATTCAAATGTGGAATTGCCGAACCTTTTTTATTGCTTTTTAAATATTCCTTATTATTTTCTATAAAATATTTAATATATCTAGCATTTATATCTTTAGGAATGATAAGTTGCATAAAAGTACTCCCCATATAGCCATCTTCTAAAACATCAAATACTTCTCCCGAATTCTCGCCATCTACTAAAATCACATTAGACATGTTTGATACAAACAATCCCTTATTAATCATTTTAGCTGGCACTTGTTTTCTTAAATATTTTACTTCAAGGTAAGGTAATATACCATTTTTTATTTCTGCTGGTTTTGTTAAAAAACAAATCTCACCTAGTGGTAAAATTAAGTCATTTTCTTTTAACTTCTCATAATAATCGTTATATATCCAAATTTAGTTAAAATTCTTTTAAAATTATATAGTCCAAATCAAATTAATGGAGGTATATAATGAAAGAATTTGAAGACAGTTTGCGTAGAAATAATCTCGCAGAAAAAACCATTTCATCATATTTATTTACAATAAAAAAGTATTTTTCAATATATGATGAAATAACAAAGAAAAATTTATTAACTTTTAAAGGAGACTTATTGGAAACTTACAAACCTAAAACTGTAAATTTGCGAATTCAAGCAATTAATAAGTATTTAGATTATATTGGCAAAGAAAAATTAAAACTCAAGTTTGTAAAGATACAACAAAAAAATTTCCTTGAAAATGTAATAAGTGATGCTGATTATAGATTTTTAAAAAATCAGTTAAAGAAAGATAATAATATGGAATGGTATTTTGTAGTAAGGTATTTAGCCGCAACAGGTGCCAGAGTAAGTGAATTAATTCAATTAAAAGTTGAACATGTTCAAAAAGGATACTACGATATTTATGCTAAGGGTGGAAAAGTACGAAGATTATACATACCAAAAAAATTAAAAGAAGAAACTGTTTTATGGTTGTCTGAAAATAATATCAATTGTGGTTATTTATTTTTAAATAGATTTGGACAAAAAATAACCACAAGAGGTATTTCTCAACAACTTAAGAATTTTGCTCACAAATATGGTCTTAATCCTAATGTGGTTTATCCCCACTCATTTAGGCATAGATATGCAAAAAACTTTCTAGAAAAATATAATGATATTGCACTTCTTGCTGATTTAATGGGACATGAAAGTATTGAAACAACTAGAATTTATTTACGAAGAACAGCAACTGAACAACAAGATTTAGTAGATAAAATTGTTACATGGTAAAAAAATAAGGACTCATTTTATAATGAGCCCTTTATTTGTTCTAATTTATTTAGTAAGTTTTCAACACAATCAACAATTCTTAGCTGCTCATTAATTGGTGGGATAACAATACTAATATCCTTTATTTTATATATATTGACACCACCTATTATACCTGTTAATTTACTCTTAAAAATGTCTAAAAAATGTTTAGATTGAATATAGTAATATAAATATTTATCATAAATTTTACTTTTAAAAGCACATAGTTTATTCCCATAACAAACATCTTGATTTACTAAACAAAATTTTCTTCCACAACTTCCGCCTTCAATACACAATAATGTTGACCCCGATTTTGCTATTCTAAAATTATGTATATCATCTTCGGGGATTATAATCCCATTATTATAATTAACCACATTATCATAAGATATATCTTTTGTACCTATATATGGTAACCCCAATGAATTTTTTGTATACTTTTTGCTTTTTACTTGTGCATTTATACTGTTACCAGTTGAAATATCACATATGTTTTTAAGTAATGCCAAAGTCCAATTTTGTGGTAAGTCCAGATAATAATCGTTATCATCACTAATTTTAGGCATTAAAAGTTCATCTTTTGATAGTTTTAATTTGCCTTGTTTAGCAAGTTCTTTCTTTTCTTCAAATATTCTTTCAAGCAATTTACTTGCCGGTTCATCATTGGGGTCTTGCTTAACAAGTTTGCCTTTCATAGCTAAATCTAAAACTTTTTCTTTTGCTTTGTCTATAAGTTTTAGCAATGATTGTTTTTCTTTTTCAATCTTATCTACTTGTGCAAACAATTCTTCAATCTTTGCCACTATTCGTTGCTGTTCTGATAAGGGTGGAAGGGGAATTAAATATTGTTTCAGTATATCAAAAGGTGGAATATTTTTTATTGCGCTACCCTTACTATCTATATTTGATTGTCCTCTAATTATTCTATCAAAATACATTAAATAAAATTGAGTTATATCTTTTTTATATAAAGTAATTTTCATTAATGCTTGGTTAATTATACCTTTAGGAGCATTATGTGGAATAATAAAAGTTTCACCAATTGTTCCTGCACAACTCACAATAATGTCTTCAGGAAAAACTTCAAAAGATTTCATTTCTTGAAATTTTTTATTATTAATAAAATAGTTTCCATAGCTTGTTGTTTTATTAATAGCATTTCCTTGTTCATAAACTTTATATGTATCGCTATTTTGAGGAACAAACATTGCTTTTGTTAAAGAACTTCCAAATGGTCCTTTTTTATAGATTCCAACATCTTTTAATCTACACCAAGACCAAGTGTCTGGAATTTCAAATGGTATTTCATTTTCAATATTTTTTATCGTTCCATCTGCAAACTTCTCATAGTGCTGTTTATATCAACTTTTTTATGCAAAAAGCTACAGTGTTTCAATGTTTTATGTTATACTTAAACTATGAAAAAAGATTTAGAAGAGTTAAAAGGCGATTGCGATTTTCAGATAGATAAAGAAGATTTGGATTTGACTAATGGCTCAGACAGAGAAAAATTCGATAAAGAGAAATTGCGAGTTGCCAAGGCTAAAAGTGACTACAAAAACGCAAGAAATAAAACTTATCTCAAAGGGCAACGAGGTGTTAGAAGATATTATGATGAAGATAAAGCCTTTCCGGATAAAGATAGATATGTTGACGACTATGAAGATAATTGCGATGAAGAAGAATTTGAGCCAGATGAAAGCGAAAGGCAAATAAAATGTGTTTTTACTAAAGACATAAGACGAGCTTCATTGTTTAACTATTTTAAATATCTAAAAGGCAGAAAGGTTTTAGTTAGAGATTTGGCTTGGAAGTTTGCTGTAACAGAGCGAACAATCCAACATGATTTGAGATTTTTGGAAAACAATGGCTTTATAACCACTCAAACAAATAAAACATTTAAAGGTAAACAAACTAAAAATTCATATATCGTGAATTTAGATAAACAAAATGAATTGCCATTTGATAATACTTACCTATTTGTTTGTTTTATTGGTGGTAAAGATGGCGAATATTATGTCTTAACAAAGACAAACTATAAGTCACAAGAAGAATGCACAAGAAAGTTTAAAACAATGCAAGAATGTAGTTTTTCGCTTCCACAAATTAAACTAAGTTTAGAAACAAAACTAGATGAAAAATCTTTGAATATGGCCAATAAACTATTTAACTCGACACTTGAAAATAATTACAAAAGATATGTTTATTCTGGCTATTACACGAAAGATATATTACATATTGATTGGGATAGGTATGACGATTTTGACAATCCACTAAGAAATATTGAACACAGAAAAACAAGAGTTGTCTATTCTTGGTTCTTGTTAGACGTTTTACCAACCCCACCAAACGGCTATATGTGGATAGCACTTCATGGTTCAAATAGAAAGATAAACCATACTCTAACAAATAAGTGCTTGAATGCTATAAAATCCCTTTTGGGGTGAAAAAAAACTGAAATGTTAATGCTGATTTTGATATTTTTTCAAAAAAAGTTTAAAAAATTTTTAAGTCCGTATTTTACGGGCTTTTTTAATGCACACTTTTCTAACAAAACAAAAATACGACAAAATAAAACAAAATATGAGTATGCAAATTCTTGATAAATCCTATATAAGTGAAAGGGTCTAACAAAGAAAAGAGATACACCCTTGAACAAAATAAAAACAAAGAAAACAGAGTCTGTGAGCGCCACACAGATACTTG
>JAZRUZ010000025.1:0-7088 GCA_045598895.1 Candidatus Onthoplasma sp.
AATAAAAATTTTAAAAATATTTATTTATTTTTTTGCATTTTTAATTGACAATTGGTAAAAATAGTGATAGAATTTCAACAAAGGTCAAAGATAGTCAAATTAAAAGGAGGCTAAATGAATAAGAGTATATCAGACATAATAGAAGAGTTTATTGTGTCTAGTTTAGACGATGATGAATTTATAGAACTGCAACGAAATGATTTAGCAAAATTCTTTTCATGTGTTCCAAGTCAAATAAACTATGTCTTAAACACTAGATTTACTTTAAATAGAGGATTTTTAGTTGAAAGTCAACGTGGAGGCAGTGGTTATATAAAAGTACATAGGGTAATGGATAGCAATGACAATTATTTAAATAATTTGCTTTTAACTTTAAATGAACCTTTAACTATCATAGAGGGAAATCAAATAATAGATAATTTAATTGAAAGGAAATTAATTACTGAGAATGAAGGGAATTTAATCAAGTCTACTTTATCTAAAAATGCTTTAAATAGTCCCTTTAATATTGAAAATAAGTTGCGTGCGAATATATTAAAGTCTATTGTTCTAGAATTAATTAAAAGAAAATAAGGAGTTTTTATGAAGTGTGATAAATGTGGTAAGCCAAGTGTTTACCATTCAACAATGATAATAAATGGCGTAAGTGAAACCAAAAATTTATGTCGAGATTGTGCTATTAAAGAAGGAGTTTTCGTCAATGAACCTAGTTCGATATTTGACGATATGTTTTCTCTTTTTAGTGATGTTTTGCCTTTCAAAGAAATTGAAAATAAAGTTTGCCCTGTTTGCAAGACAAGTTTAAGAGAATTTAAGTCTACAGGAAAATTAGGTTGTATAAATTGTTATGATGTGTTTAGTAAAGAAATTGGAGATATTGTAAAACGTATTGCGCCAAAAGAGAAACATAAAGAAGAAACAATTAAGACACCTAAGAAGAGATTGAGTAAACAAGAAAAAATTGATGCCTTGAGACTTGAGATGAAGCAGGCTGTAGCAGAAGAAAGATACGAAGACGCTGGAAAAATCAAGAAACAAATTGAGAAATTGGAGGCGCAAGATGAATAATGTGATTTCAACTAAAGTTAGCATGTTTAGGAACTTAAAGGAATATAAGTTTAATCCTAAACTTGAAACTAACAAAAAGGAAGAAATTATAGACAGGTTAAAGTCAGTTTTAGGAAGTAAAATGTCGCTAATATCAGTAAATGAAACTAATGAAAAAGTAATTTCATCTTTAAAGACTAGTGAACTTATAAACAATAATACTCTTAATTTATTTATATCAAAAGACAATACAATAATAGATTTATTCAATGATGAACATATGTGCATAAATACTTTATCAAATGGTTTTAGTGATGAAATTTTCAAAAAGGTTAAGTCGATAGTTGACTTGATTGCTTCAAAAATTGAACTTGCTTATAACGATGAATATGGATATTTGTTTAGTGATTTAAATAAATTAGGCGTAGGACTAAAATTTGAGTCAAAGATAAGTTTGCCTGCTATTATGGAACTAGGAAAAATCGAACAAGTAAAAATTAATATGCGAAAACTTGGTTATGAATTAAAAGAAACAAAGTTTGTTGGTATATTTAGCCTTAATTCACTTTGTAATTTAGGTTTTAGCGAGAAGGAAATAAAAGAGGACTATGAAAAGATTTTAACTAACCTTGATGAGTTGGAAATAGAAAGCGAGAAGTTGCTAGATGCTACCAAACATGATGAGTTGGTTGATAGAGTAAATAGGTCAAAAGCAATTTTAGAAAGCGCATATTTAATGAATTATGAAGAGTTAAATAGACTAACACACAATTTGCTTATTGGTAAAAATCTAAAATTGGTAGATGTTGATAGCGAGAAAATAAATAAAATTCAAAATTTATTAAAGTCAAACACTGAGTTTATATCACAAAGCGAACTAAAGGATTTGGCGACAACAGTCCAAAAAATAATAAAAGGAGAATAAAATGTACAATTTAACTGATTTAGGTAATCGAGTAATGCAAGTTGCATCACAATATGCAAGCCACACTACGAACGAACTCGGTACTGAACATATTTTATATGCTCTAACAAAAGTTGATTCCAAAGCACGTAAATTATTGCTCGCAAATCACGTAACTAGTGAAATTGTCGACGACATTTTAAGTCAAATTGGTAGTAAAGGTACTCCAAGTTCGCTAGTTGAAATGACTGCAAGAGTGAGGGAGTTGTTGGTAATTGCAGGTAATGTCGCAAGACGTACTCGTTCTAATTTTATTAGTCCCGAACATATTTTAGTAGCCCTTTTAAGTCAAGAAGATAGTTTCGCAATAAAGGTGTTATCAGGTGTTCTTAAATTAAATATTTATGAAATGAGAAATCGTGCTATTGAACTTATTGCTGTAAACAGTGAAGAAAACAGATTTGAAGACGACGGCCTTGTTCAAGTGGGAAGTGTAAATCGTGAAAAGAAAGATGAAAAAAGAGAGTATCAAAGTGAACTTAATGAAGATTTGTTAGAAATGGGAAGTGATCTTACAGTTCGAGCCAAAAACGGCAAAATCGATCCAATTATTGGCCGTGATGACGAGATTGAAAGAATGATTGAAATCCTTTGTAGAAAGACGAAAAATAACCCTGTTTTAATTGGAGAGGCTGGTGTCGGTAAGACTGCAGTCGTTGAAGGTTTAGCAAGACGAATTGTTGAAGGTAATGTTCCTGAATTTTTGAAAAATAAGACCATATTTAGCCTAGATATTGGAGGCCTTATGGCTGGCACAAAATATCGTGGCAGTATGGAAGAAAAATTGAAAAATGCGATAGAAATTATCACAAGTAATAAAAACATTATCACTTTTATTGACGAAATTCATACTCTTGCTCAAGTTGGTAGCGAGAAAGGTGAAGCAAATCCAGCCGACATGCTAAAGCCATATCTAGCACGTGGTGAAATGCAAACTATTGGCGCCACGACAACTGACGAATATAGACGATATATTGAAAAAGATAAAGCGTTAGAAAGAAGATTCCAACCTATTTCAGTAGAGCAACCAACAGTTGAGCAAACTATCGAGATTTTAAAAGGTTTAAGAGAGAGTTATGAAAAATTTCATAACGTAAAAATTACTGATGAGGCCATAGAATCTGCCGCTAAACTAAGTGATAGATATATTCAAGATAGAAGTTTACCAGATAAAGCGATTGACCTTATTGATGAAGCATCAAGTAAAGCAAAAGTGCGATCTAAACTTGATAGCCCTGTTGTAATTGACTTGAAAGAAAAGTTGGGGAAATTAGAGATTGACAAAACTCAAGCAGTAAATAAGGAAGACTTTGAACTCGCTAGTAAAATTAGAGATCAAATATCAAAATTAAAAGAAGAATTAGATAGACAAAACAATCTTCCAGCAACAAGTGAAAAACTAATTTCAATAACCGAGCAAGATATTGCTGAAGTAATTAGCAAGTGGACAAATATTCCTTTAACTAAACTTACTGAAGGCGAAGCAGAAAGACTATTAAATCTTGAAACTGAACTAAAGAAAAGAGTAAAAGGTCAAGATGAGGCAGTTGAAAAAATTAGCAAAGCGATTAGAAGAAGTAGAATTGGAATTAGAGATTCTAGACGACCTATTGGTAGTTTCTTATTTTTAGGACCTACCGGTGTTGGAAAGACCGAACTTAGTAAAGCGCTTGCCGAAGCCTTGTTTGATGATGAAAATAAAATTATCAGGCTTGATATGAGTGAATTTATGGAAGCACATAGTGTAAGTAAACTGATTGGTTCTCCTCCAGGATATGTAGGCTTTGATGATGGCGGACAATTAACCGAGCAGGTTAGACGCAAACCTTATAGTGTAGTTTTATTCGACGAAATTGAAAAGGCCCATCCAGAAGTGTTTAATATGTTGCTTCAAATGTTAGACGACGGTAGACTTACAGATAGTCATGGAAAAGTTGTAAGTTTTAAAAATACAATTATAATTATGACTTCTAATATTGGTAGTGACAAACTTAATAAGGCAAAAGTTTCTTTAGGCTTTGGCGACGGAAGTAAAGACGAAGATAAGGGAACTCTTGCGCTTGATGAATTAAAGAAATACTTTAAACCAGAACTTATTAACAGAATAGACAACATTATTGTATTTAATAAACTCAATAGTGAAGTTTTAAAGGATATTGCTAAGAAAATGTTAAACGACTTAAATAAAACACTATTAAATAGTGGAATTGAATTAAAATTCACTGCAAATACATTTAACTATCTTGTTAAAAATGGAACAAACGAAGATTTCGGTGCTCGTCCATTGAAACGACTAATAACATCAAAAATTGAAGACGAATTAGCCGACCGTATGTTAAAAGGCGAAATAAAGTCAGGCGATAAAGTTCTAGTTGACGTAAAAGCCGATAAACTTGTCTTTATGACTAAAAAAGACTAAATACAATTTAAAACAAAATAAAAAATAAGGCATCTGCCTTATTTTTTTATTATTTCTTTATAGTTTTCGAAAAACGAGATTATATTTTCATCTTCTTCGCTGGCTATTATTAATGAATTGCTATCGTCTAAGATGAATTTTGCTGTGTCTTTAAATTCGTTTAGGCGAGAAAATAAGTTTTCGATTATTATATATTTTGGCTCATGAATAGTGGCGCGAAGTAAAGTTGTGATTAGTTTTTCGTCGCTAGATAGTTTTCTTACCTTTTTATCTAAAAATGTAAGGTTGTACATATGTTCAAGTGTATTAATTTTGTCATCAATATCTTTTTTTTCGTAGCCTCTAATTTTAAGAGTGTAGGCAATATTTTTTCTAGCAGTTTTATTGTTAAAAAGAGTGGGAGTTTCTGGAACATAAGAAACAGGGTAGTCTTTCTTTATTGATTTATTTAAAATTCCATCAATAATAATTTCACCTTTAAATTTGTCTATATTCATTATGGAACGAAAAAGGGAAGTTGACCATATTTCGTCAGCGATAAACAAAGTATTGTTATCTATATTAATGCTAAAATTTGTAATATTATCAAATTCAGGGCGATATTTTACAGTTAAGTTCTTTATCTCTATCACATACTTATTTTAACAAATATAGAAAAATTTTCAAACTAAATTTTCAAATTTTTAAAGTTTAAAAATCCTGATCCTTCGATGTCCTTATTGTTTGTAATAGGTTCACAATGATTTAGTAAGAATTTTTTTATATCATTATTAGTAGCATCTCTAAATCTACTCTTAATACAGGCACAAATTCCGGCTACAATTGGCGTCGCTACACTTGTTCCACTCATGGCGACATAAGGCTCAAACTTGTTGTTACATGCAATGACGTCAACACTAGGAGCAATCAAATCCGGTTTGTGACCATATATTGTAGGGCCACGTGAAGAAAAGTCAGCGACACTCATGGTTTTTACATCAATTCCACCGACTGTGATTATGTATGGGCAATTTCCAGGGGACTTTATCGAACTAGAAGACGGACCACTATTTCCAGCAGCAGCAACGATTGTAATACCTTTTTTCCATAACACTTCAGCGCCTTTGGTTAGAGGGTCGAATTCATTGTTTGTATCAGCACCTAAACTCATACAAACTATATCAATGTGGAAGGCTTTGTGATTTTCATATATCCATTGCATAGCGTCAAGTATAATATTGCTGTCGGCCGTACCTTTTTCATTTAACGCTTTTATAACAATTATATTTGAAAGTGGTGCAAAGCCTGAAAAATCGCTATTTACTATACCGTTTCCAGCACAAATTCCTGCGACGAAACTTCCGTGTCCGTTATCGTCATAAGGAACATTTTTGTTGTTGATTAAATCTACAAATTTAATTATTCTATTTGTTGGAAAAATAAAGTCAAAGTGGTTGATTATTCCTGTGTCAATAAAGCAAATCGTAACTCCTTGACCTAGAAATTTACCTAAAGTTAAATTTTCTAAATTCATAATGTCGGTTTCGGTTCGTTTTGCTTCGACAGAACAATTTTTTGATATAAATTGAACACTTGTGTGATTAGAAAAATTAAGTATTTTGTCAATAGGTGCAGTAACCGAAAAAGACTTGATAAAAGGAAAAGAAGTGTATTTTAACTTTGCATTATCAAGTTCTTTTTTTAATTCAAAATAGTCGTTTGAACTGATGATTACTTTTTGGTTCGTTCCTTTAGACTGCATTGACACTTCAAGAAGAGATGGGTCAATTTTATTTTTGTTCATCAAGCGCACCGATGAGGTTAGTTAGCATACTTTTTTGGTCATCGTTTAAGAAAGGACTTAAGGTAGATTGAAGGTTGTTTAACATTTCATTGTTTAATTTTCCTTCTTGTTTAAGTTTGCTTGCTTCGCTAAAAAGGTTAGCCATCAGTTCGCTGTTATCCATATTTTTGTATTTATCGATTAAATTTTGATAGTTTTCAACTTTCTCCTTGTTTTCTGGTTTGTCTTTTTCGTTTAAAAAACTTTTAAAATCTCTTGGCATAATATCTCCTAATTAAATCTATGTCGAAATGTAGAAAAACTTGACATATTTCACACATTTTTAATAATTTCATATAAAAATAATGATGCAAAAAGAAGTCGTACATAATAACAGTATCAATGGGGTGGAAAGTTTAACTAGAAAACCTAATTCTTTTTGTTCGCCTAAAAAGGTTGTATTTGCTGAGCCTTATGAAATTGTCCCAAACTATTACATAGATAATAACTTTAAAAAAGGAAATTGCGACTGCATTCCAAAGCCTAAAAAAGAAGGTTGTTGTTTTCCGAATTTTAATTTAGATTTAAAGTCAATATTGCCGGTTATGTTAAGTTTACTTGGTGGTGGAAAAGGAGATTTAACAAAATTTTTAGGGGCTCTAGGGACTGACAAATCTAATCCAATCATGTCAATTTTGTCTAATAAAGATGTCATGAATATGGTAGGTAACCTTTTTTCTAAAAAGAAAAAGACGACGAGCGAAAAAATAAAATCAACCGAAAACGACATAAAAAACTATGTAAAAGTTTAATATTTTAAAAGAAAGAACTAAATAGTTAAATATAAAAATTAATTACACATTAGTTAAAGATAAAAATTAAAAAAAATAATTAGT
>JAZRUZ010000026.1:0-15649 GCA_045598895.1 Candidatus Onthoplasma sp.
GGATTATCCATAAACATTAAGTTGCAACCAAATGTGATATTAATATATAATGCCATCAACATAAATATTGAACAAAACAAAATATATTTCATAACATTTTTAACATTAAAATCGATAACTTTTAGTCTTAATGCCATAATTCCTGAATAAATCATCATTGTATGGAAGAAGAAATTGTAAATAGTAAGGAAATGAAATAATGGATAAATATTTAAAGATGAAATAGGCAAAATTAAATATGCTGTTCCACCAATAAGACTAGCAAAACTTATATAACCTAATCCCATATCAACTATAAACTTTTTTCTTGACCAAGTAAACCAAGTAGCAAAAATGAAAATTGAGCAGAACCAAAGAGGAAATAAAACATAAATAGGTTCTCCACAATAAAAGTATCTCCAACAAAATTTAAAAATTTCGCATATAGTTAAAATTATGGCAAGAATTCTCAAGAATTTAATATAACTTGCTTTGCTCATTTTCCAAGTATACATAACGGCAACAAAAATAGAAACAACACAAATTACCAGTATTAATAAGTGTTGCAAACTAAAAATTCCGGCTGGCTCATAAACTCCTTCTTTAGCGAACATGATTGTATTATACAATTTTTTGAATTATTTTGCAAGACTTTTGAAAAATTTGTCTATTAATTTTTATGAAAAAAGTCAAAAATTTGTTTTGCTGTTTTCTTATTAACACCATTACAAATCTCTAAATCTTCAAGTTTAGCCTTTTTAATATTGTCAATTGTTCTAAATTGTCTAATTAATGCGCGACGTGTAGCAGGACCTACTCCTGAAATATTTTCCAACCCTGATTTAAACATACCTTTGCCTCTCAATTGTCTATTGAAGGTTATAGCAAATCTATGTGCTTCATCTCGAGCAAGTTGAAGAAGGCGCAAGGAAAAACTACCTTTACTCAAAATTTTTGGCTTGCTTTGATTTGGTTTGAATACTTCCTCTTCTTTTTTTGCTAAACTTATTAAATCATTAGAATAATTGAATTTGTCAACTACTTCTTTGGCGCTAGAAAGTTGTCCTTTTCCACCATCAATTACGATTAAATCTGGAAGTTGACTGAAACTTATATCATCGCTATTGAGTTTATTAAATCTTCTTAATAAAACTTCTCTCATAGAAGCAAAATCATCTATAAAGTCAACAGTTTCAATTTTAAATTTTCTATACATTGCTTTGTCCTTTTCGCCGTTGGTTAAAACTACCATACTTGCTACGGTGTGAGTTCCGTAAGTATGCGAAATATCATAACACTCTATTCTCTTAGGTGTTTTGATTAAATTTAAATCCTTCTTTAACTGATTGATTGCGCCAATACTTTCGTTTTTAACTTTAACTTGACGCACTAAATTCTTTTCCATATGGAAATGTGCATTTTTCTTAGCCATTTCTAACAATTGGAATTTTACGCTATTTATTTTAGGTTTAGTTATGACTACTTTATTTTTAGTTTTACTTTCTAAAAATTTTTCAATATCGGTCGTGTCTATATCTTTAATTATTATCTCGTCTGCGTTAAAAGGATGACTTGTGTAGTATTGAATTATGAATTGTTTATACGCCTCTTCTTCATCTAGATAATTTAGAATATCAAAAGTCTGTATGCCTTGAAGTTTTCCTCCACGTATTGACAAAACACACATAGCAGAAAATTCGCCACTTGTAGCCAAATTAAACACGTCATATTGCACAAGGCTACCTAAACTTGTAATTACCTTAGACTTCATCTTGTCTAACATTTTGAGCCTGTCTCTAATTAAAAGCGCCTGTTCATAATTTTCACTATTTGAAGCGATTGTCATTTTTTCTTTTAAAATATTTTCAACAAAATCAGTGTCACCTTTTAGAAAATCAATAGCACTATTAACAATTTTTCTATATTCTTCCTTACCTATAGACTTGTCACATGGCGAAGCGCACATATGCATTTCTTTAAACAAACAAGGTTTAATTGCTTTTTTGTTTTCGGCTAAAATTAACTTACATTTTCTTAGGTTAAATGCATAATCGAGAATTGATAAAACATCTTTTGCTCCTACTCCTGCCATATAAGGACCAAAAAATTTATCTGTATTATTTACTCTCCTAGCAATCTCAAATCTAGGAAAATCTTCATGTAAATTGACCTTGATATACGCATAAGTTTTACTATCTTTCAAAAGTATATTGTAGTAAGGTTTATACTTTTTAATTAAATTATTTTCTAGAGCAAGTGCTTCAACTTCGTCGTTTACAATAAAAAAATCAAAGTCGGCTACGTTAGACACCATGTTCCTAACTTTGATATTATCTTGATGGCGCAAAAAATACTGAGCAACACGATTTTTTAAATTTTTTGCCTTGCCCACATAAATAACGTTTTCATCTTTATCTTTCATAAGGTAAACGCCAGCGTCTTTTGGTAGTCGCTTTACCTTATCATGAATTAAATCCATAATGTTAGTATAACACAAAATTTTACTAATTTAAAATATTTTCTATTAATTTAACATATTATTATTTATGAAATTTCTAAAATTACATGGATTTAAAATCATTTGCGCAATAATGTTTGTTATTCTCACGATTTATGTGTGTTTTTTTGGAATATCTAAACAAAGAAACCACGAAGTTTATTCTATCAATCAAGGAAATTTAAAAATTTATTCGGTTTTACATATTGAAACCTTTGAAGGTGGTGGAAAATCTCGTGCTGAATTTTTAAAAGAAATTGCTAAAAAATTGGAAAAACAACATAAAGGCATTTTATTTATAATTAAAACTATAGATGCTAATGAGATCAGTGAATTTTTGTCCACTTCTACTCCAGATATAATTTCTTTTGGACAAGGTGTAGGCGACTTAGTTTTACCATTTTTAAAAGAAATAAATTCAACAGAAAAAATCGAAAATAAATTCTTAAGTTTAGGTAAATTCAACAACAAAACATATGCTGTTCCGTACATTTTAAGTGGATATTCTTTTATTACGCAAGGTAACAGTCAAAATGAAATATTTATAGGAAAATCACAATATTTAAACACACAGAATTTAACAAATAATTACAAAGCAATAACAGAAAAACCTAGTCAATACGAGGCATATAAATCTTTTGTAAATAATAAAACATCTAACCTTATTGGGACTGCTCGAGATGTGTATCGAGTAACTCATCTTCAAGCAATCGGTAGAATTTCAGCGTCAATCACTCCAATAAACAATTACACCAACCTTGTTCAATATATTGGTACAACTAACAACGACAAAGTGTGTAACGAATTTATTAATCATGCTATCAGTGATGAAATGCAAATTAAATTAAAAGACTACTCTCTTTTCTCAACAAAATTTAACAACTTATACACTGAAGGAATATATAGTGATATGGAAGACGCCTTTTGGCAATGCGAAACTGAAAATGTATTTTAAAGATATTGAAAAATTTAATAACGCGCCCTTAAAAAAATACTCTACCATTGGTATTGGAGGACGAGCAAAAGAACTATATATTGTACACTCAATAAAGCAGTTGCTAGATGTTTGTAAATATTGTGTTGACAACAAAATTAAGTTTAAAATTATAGGTTTAGGAGCAAATTTAGTATTTGATGATTTAGGCTACAATGGTACAATTATTGTAAACAAATCTAATTTTTGTAGGTTTAAAAATGAAAATGTTTATGTCGATAGTGGTGCAACTATTGGTTCTCTACTTTTAAAATGCGTCGAACGTGGCTTATCTAACTTAGAAAATTTTGCAGGGATTCCCTCTACCATTGGTGGTGCTATTGTTAACAATCTCGGTAGTAATGGCGAAATTAAAGACAAAATTGATTATGTAGAAGCCTATTCATTAGACTTTAAAAAACATAAGATACCTGCAAAAGATTGCGATTTTTCTTATCGCAACAGCATATTTAAAAAGGAAAATTTAATAATTACAAGGTGTAAGTTAAATTTAACAAAATCAAATAGTGAAAAAGTTAGAAATAAAGTTAATTCATACCTTCAAAATAAGCAATTAAATCAGCCTATAAACAAAAAAAGTGCTGGAAGTGTATTTAAAAGAGACAAAATTATAGTATCTCGCGCTATTGACGAACTAGGTTTTAAGGGACTTAGAGTGGGTGGTGCCGAAATTTCAACAAAGCATGCAGGATTTATAATAAATAATGGTAACGCGACTAGTAAAGACGTAAAGTCACTTATGCACTTTATAAAAATCAACGTTGACCATGTTTATGATGTAAATCTCGAACCTGAAATAGAATTTGTAGACTACTAGTCTACATTTTTTATACTAAATGCAACAAAATCTAAATTTAGAATTTCCACATTTTATTTTTGTTATTTAATAAGAAATCTATTAAAATTAAAATAGGAAATATTTGATTTTTTCTTTCCTCTGTGTTATAATAACAATCAGGAGAAATTATGGGAGTATTAGGAGATTATCACACTCATACTAGATATTCTAGACACGGCCACGGCAAAGGAAGTATTTTAGATAACGCAAGAATTGCTTATCAAAAAGGTTTAAGGCAGATAGCCATAACCGACCATGGCTTTAATCAAGTAACTTTTGGAGTTCGTCGCACAGATATTCCACAAGTAAAAATTGACATTGAAGAAGCAAAAGAACAATACCCTATTGATATTTTACTCGGTGTTGAAGCGAATTTAATTTCAAGTCAGGGTGACATAGATATTGTACCAGAAGATTATGAGAATTTAGATCTTGTGGCACTTGGATTTCATAAACTTGTTAAAGGTAAATCTAAAAAAAGCACCTTTTCTTTCGTGTTAAAAAATTTATTTTGTAGTCTAATTCACCACACTAGCAAAAAGCAACGTGAAATTAATACAAATGCATACATTAACGCCATGCGCAAATACGATATTGACATTTTGACGCACTTAAACCATGATTGCGTTGTAGATGTTGAAAAAGTGGCACGTGTAGCAAAAGAAACTAATACTCTAATCGAATTAAATGGCAAACGTTTGGGTATGTCTGACGAAGAAATTTTAAAATGTTACAATTTAGGATGTAAGTTTGTAGTTGGTAGCGACGCGCATACTCCAAACAAAGTTGGTGATTGTCACTTAGGTTTAGAGGCTGCTTTAAGGCTTAGAATACCAGATACTTGCATAGTAAATATAAATAATTTACCAGAATTTAAACGTCAAAAACAAAAGAAAAGGAGTTAATTATGAAAGACTGCAATTCTCAAATTCTATCTTCAATACCAAACAATGATTGTTGCAGTCATGCCTTTTTAAACACTATTTTATATACTTCTAGTCAAGTTTCGACTGACAAAAATTCAATTTTAATAAATGCTGATAAGTTAGTTCTTAATAAATTTTCAAAAATATTAGTAAAGTTTTATCCTCAAATTGATTGTAGCACTTGGGATAATTTTTTAAGTCTTGATGGCGAAATTTATCCACTATTTGTAGACTTTTATGATTTTAAAGAAATCTCTAAAGAGTATTTAGAAGAAAATTGCTGTAAATTAACGATTTTAAAAACTTTCTTTGTAACTAATGGCAAAATATACTTCAACAATGATTCAAACGTAAATTCTAAAGGTTACAATTTAGAATTTGTATTTAAAACACATGAAGCATGTGACATATGTTATAGCCTTCTTCATGAATTTGATTTTAATCTAAAAAGTATTACTAGATTTAACACATTTGTGCTATACACGAAAAATAGTGGTATCATTTGTGATTTGCTTGTTTTATTAGGTGCAACTAAACTTTCACTCGAAATTCAAGATAGCCTAACTATTAGAGACATTAGAAATTCAGCAAACAGACAAAACAATTGTTTTGCATCAAACCTAGATAAAAGTTTAAATGCCAGCGAAAAGCAACTAACTGCCATAAACTACATATTAGAAAACTACTCTATTGACTACCTAGATGAAAGTTTAAGAGATGTTGCTTTAGTGCGCCTTGCGAACCCCGACGTGTCACTTAATGAATTAAAACAACTTTTAAATAATTCTATATCTCGAGCAGGTATAAAATATAAATTAGATAAGATAATTGAAATTTACAAAAACTTGAAAGGAGAAAACTAATGAAGCCATTTGTGCACTTGCATTTACACACTGAATATTCACTTCTTGATGGTGCAACACGTATCAAAGATGTTGTAAAAATTGCTAAAGAATACGGTATGCCAGCGATTGCAATGACTGACCACGGTAATATGTATGCTGCCACTAACTTTTTCGACGCATGTAAGGAAGTTGGAATTAAGCCAATTTTTGGTACAGAATTCTATATTGCTGAAGATTTACATGTAAAACAAGGCAAACAAAAATTATCACATTTGATTTTGCTCGTAAAAAATGAACAAGGCTACAAAAATATTTGTAAACTTAACTCTATTGCTTTCGTTGATGGCTTTTATTACAAACCTAGAATAGACTATAAAACACTTGAACAATATCACGAAGGACTAGTTTGTATGTCTGCCTGCCTTGCCGGAGATATTCCTAAACTAATTTTAAGCGAAGAGTATGAAAAATGCGAAGAACTTATTCTTTGGTTTAAAAACTTATTTAAAGAGGATTTTTACCTCGAAGTACAGCATAATGGAATAGCCGAGCAAGAAATAGTCAATAAGAAACTGCGTGAATACGCAACAAAATTCAATATAAAAATGGTCGCAACTAACGACGTTCACTATATCAACAAAGAAGATGCTGAAATGCAAGACGTTTTAATGTGCGTCGCAATGCAAAAAACTGTAGACGATCCTGATAGATTAAAATTCCCTACTGATGAATTGTACTTTAAAACATATGATCAAATGTTAGAAGGTTTGCCTGAATTCGAGGATGCTATCGACAATACAATCGAAATAGCCGACAAATGCAATTACGAGTTTGTGTATGGTCACTATATGTTCCCTCACTACGTTCCAGAAGGTGGATACAATGATACAGTTGGCGCCAATCCTAAAGAATATCTTATGAACCTCGTTGACGCAGGCGTTAAGAAAAAAATGGGTGGTTGGACAGACGAAATTAGAGAACGTATAGATACCGAAATAGGAATTATCGAAAAGCAAGGTTTTATCGAGTACTTCCTTATCGTATGGGATTATATAAATGCTGCAAGAAATATGGGCATATCAGTTGGCCCTGGAAGAGGATCAGGCGCAGGTTCTTTAGTCGCCTACACTATGGGTATTACCGACATTGATCCACTTAAATTTGAACTCTTTTTTGAACGTTTCTTAAATCCAGAACGTGTATCTGCTCCCGACTTTGACGTAGACTTCGAAGACTCTAGACGTGGCGAAGTTATTGATTATGTTAGACGAAAATATGGCGACGACCGAGTCGTTCATATCATCACTTTTGGTACAATGAAAGCAAAAAACGCAGTTAAAGACGTTGCGCGTGTACTTCGTGTACCTTATTCAGTAAGTGATAAAATTACGAAACTTATTCCAATGTACAAGTCGCCAATTCTTCCTAAAGCGTTCGGTTTCCATATTCCAAAAGAAGGCGACAAAGATTTTGGAACAGTTTATGCCGTACCTGAACTCGTAGAAATGTACAACAGCGATCCTGAAATTAAGAAAGTTGTTGATATTGCAATGAAAGTGGAAGACTTTCCTCGACAATGTTCAACACATGCTTGTGGCGTTATTATTGGCGCTGATGTGCTTGATAAACACGTTCCATTGAGTAGAAATGGCGAAGACATAACAACACAGTATCAAGGCGTTGATATGGAACACCTTGGACACTTAAAAATGGACTTCTTGGGACTTAGAAACTTAACCGATATAAAGGACACCATTAAATTAGTAAAACAAAACCACAATATTGATATTGACTTTTCAAAGAGTAATTATGACGATCCCAATGTGTTTAAACTAATTTCTACAGGTAACACTGAAGGTATTTTCCAAATAGAATCTGGAGGTTTCCAATCGTTCTTAAAAGACCTTCAACCAACCTGTATAGAAGATATTGTGGCCGCAGTGTCACTCTATCGACCAGGGCCAATGGATAGTATTCCAAAGTACGTTCACAACAAACATCACCCTGAAGACACAATATATGATGCGCCTGTACTTGAGCCTATTTTAAAGGTTACATATGGCTGTATAGTGTACCAAGAGCAAGTTATGAAAATATGTCAAAACATGGCAGGATTCACTCTTGGACAAGCCGACAGCATTAGACGTGCCATGGGTAAAAAGAAACTCGCTGAAATGTTAAAATGGAAGGAAGCTTTCTTAAACGGACGTGAAGCCTTCACTGACGAAAAAGGCAAATTCAATCCAGCAATTAAAGGATCTATCGCAAATGGAGTTAGTGAAGAAGTAGCGAACAAAATTTGGAACGAAATGGAAGGATTTGCTTCCTACGCATTTAACAAATCTCACGCAGCAGCCTACTCACTTATTACCTATCAAACAGCATATTTGAAAACTTACTATTTGCCTGAATTCTTGACATCTATCTTAAATAACAGAATTACTGCGATTGATAAATTAACTCACTATATCACTTACGCAAAGAGCGAAAAAGTGGAAGTCCTTCCACCTGATATTAATTTAAGTGACGTTTATTTCTCAACAGACGGCAAAACTATTCGTTATGGTTTGTCTGCCCTTAAAGGTGTCGGCATCGGCGTTATGGAAGATATTATTAAAGAAAGAAATGAGAACGGCAAATTCAAAGACTTTAACGACTTTATTTGGAGATTATCTGGTCAAGCCTTAAACAAGAAATGTCTTGAAGCACTTATTAAAACAGGCGCTTTAGATTGTTTCGGTAAGACTAGAAGTCAACTTATGGCCATCTACTCTACCGCTGTTGATAGGTGTGTTGATAGAAAGAAATCTATGGCTAATGGGCAAATGAATTTGTTCGGCGACATTATCGAAGACACAAAACTTATCGAAGACAATGAGTGGCCTAACTTAAACGAATTTGTAGACCAAGTTAAATTGAATTTCGAGAAAGAAATATCTGGAACTTATCTTTCTGGTCACCCATTAGACAATTTCTTAGACGAAATTAAATCATTTACCTTTAATTCTAGTTTCTTACCAAAAGAAAGTGCTAATGACGATGAAATGGCAATGCCTAACAATTTTGACGACATTATTGAAGGCGACAAAGAGTTATATAATGGACTTAAAAATAATGACTATGTTACTTGTGGTGGAATTATCAGCGATATTCGTTCTGTTCAAACCAAGACAGGTAGCCGTATGGCAATTCTGAAAATCGAAGACCTTGACGGCACTTTCGATGCTGTTGTATTCCCTAAAGTCTATGATAAAGTAAAAGATTTCATTACTCAAGATGCTCTAGTTGCTATTAAAGGAAAATTCTTGCTTCGTGATGGTCAATCTCCTTCGATTGGTGTTGACAACCTCGAACTCCTTGAAAAAGGTGAAGAATCTAAAGAAAATAAAGAAGTTGTTATCAATATAAATAAGCCAAGAAAATTATGGCTAAAATATAACATTGAAGATGGAATTATCCACGAAGCAGTTAAGAAAATCTTATCTGGTTACAATGGTCATGATGAGGTGTACATCAAAGATACAGCATCAAATAAAGCATATAAAATAAACAGTCCGGTAACTATTCGAGAAAGCCTAATTTACGAACTCGAAACCATACTCGACAAATCATGTATTTTCATACAAGAATAAAATGGAAAATATATAAACATTAAAAAAATATAAGCGCTTTGCTTATATTTTTCTTGTCAAATCTGTTCCTTCCATAAAGCCACAAGGTTCTTTACAAGGATAACCTGTCATACACCTTGCTTTATTTGCGTACATTAACATTTCATCTCTAGCAATTTGTGAGGTCGTATTGGCAACATATTTATTCATTATTTTATTAGTTACCTTCATAATCTCATGCTGAGCCGCTGTGCACAATCTTTCTCTTGATTTTAAAATTAGATTTTCGTAAGCACCTCTCTCGTTTATAAGGAGCAATTCACCTTGAGGACGCAAATCTGCCACTTTATTCATGTCACCAATCCACTCCTGAACTAACTCGTCTTTACCTTTAATAATATCAGGTATGTAACAAGAAAATTTTTCTGGAACAAGTAACTCATAACTTAAAGTTCTATGTCTTTGTGCCTGTGCTAGATATGCAAAAGACGCATCATAGTTAATAGAATAATTTTCGCCAAATTCCTCATTTCTAACTCGTTTTCCAATTAGCGAGAAACTTCTATCTTTTCTGTCGTCCATTAGGTCGTTATTTAAATAGTCTAAATCATTGATTTTATTTAAAAATTCATTTGCTGTAGGAACTAGCATTTTATACAAATCATTTTCGCTATTCTCTAATTTTTTTAGCCAGCCACAAATATAATTTAATTGTCTATAATCCACAGTATATTCAAAAGAAGTTGGTGTCATAATTGATGTAAAATAACGCGCTATTTCCATAGAAAGTTTAGTGATTCTCTTCTCATCAAAATATTTAACATTTCCATACTTTTTAGAAATTAAATCAAATAAAATTTTACACCACTTATCATACAACTCTTTCTCTATTCCATTTAGAGCCATATGTGTATAACGTGCCGACTTTTCACTCGTATTGTAAACCTTCTCATTGTTTAGTAGCATAGCAAATAGTTTAGGTGCATTTTCAATCTGTAACGTCACAAAAGCATGCCCACAAACACTATGATGTCCACCACCAATAGTCCTAGCTACTCTACCTATCGTTTTCGACTTGTCTTCGTTGTTTAATTTTTCAAAATCTACCGGCATATAGCAGACTCCTGCTGCATTTCCACTTAATAATTCAAACTCTTCTTTGCTTGCCTTATAATCTAATTTTGTACTTGCTTTAACTGAAATATTCATTTATTACTCCTTTTCGATTGACATTATAACATAAGCTTGATATAATGTCAAAGACATTGTTTTAATATTTGAAATAAGGAGTAGTTATGACAAATTTGAATCTTTACAGGGTATTTTGCGAGGTCGCGAAGCAACAAAATATCACAAAGGCAAGCGAAGCCTTGTACATCTCACAACCAGCAGTATCTAGTGCCATTAAAGAATTAGAAAACGAATTAGGTGGTCAACTTTTCGTACGTCAAAATAAAGGTGTGGTGCTATCAAGTTATGGACAAGATATTTATAATAAAATTAAGCCTTGTGTTGAAAAGTTAAACGATATTGACAACTATTTTGAAGACATTAAAGCACTTCAAAATGGTCTACTTCGTATAGGCTCAAACACATCTAACACTAATCAAATAATTTCAAATTATCTAGTCAAGTTCGCATCCCTTTACCCCAATGTTAAAATTCAAATGAAACGAGCAGATAAAAACCAATTGATTGACGATCTTTCTAATCAAAAATTAGACATAATTTATATTGACGACGAAAATATTGCAGGCTTTAAAGTTATTGAAAGTTACGATATATTTTACAACCTAATTGGAAATAAAGAATTTATGGAAAAATATAAGGATAATCCTATTACTCTAGAAAATTTAGAAGATAGCGAACTAATTTTAACAACAAACAACAATACATCAAGAAAAATTATAGACAGATACATGAGTGAATTTGATATTAAATTAAAACCAAAATACGAAGTTGATGACTATAAAGTATTGTATGAATTAGTAAAAAAAGGCTTAGGAATAGCCTTTGTAAACACTGATTATTATAAGAATAAAATTGATAAAGAAGTTTATTTAATAAATTCCAGCATCAAACTTCAAGCAAGAAAAATTAATGCTGTAGTTAATCGTCACGCCAACAATCCAACTTTAACACAATTTATTGACGTAATTTTAGACTAAAAATCATCATGACGAGGCTTCTCTACTTTCTTTTTGTAGCCAAATAATTTTAATCTACACCTTGAAAAAATTGTTACAAACAAAATATACATACTTGCAATACCAATAGCAACATAAATTAGTCTACTAAAAACATTTGCTTGAGTACCAAAAATACCGGCCACGAAATCATATTGAAGTGTGCCAATCATCAGCCAATTTAGTCCACCCAAACATGTTAAGATAAAAGCAAAAAATCTAAACATACTTTCTCCTAACTTTATTTTCTCTTAACTTAAAGAAATTTATTCAAAAAACAATTAAATTAAGATTATACTTGCAAATAAAAAATATTAACTATTTAGTTAATATTTTTTTCTTCATTATATCGATTTATATCGTGTTTTAATAATCTTGCACCTATTGGTCTATTTAATTTCACTACGTTATAAGGACAAGCAGTTATACATTTATTGCAGTAAATACACTTACGATAATCAATGTCTGCAAACAACTCGTTGTTTTTGTCGTATTTCATTTTAATTGCGCCCGTTGGACAAATTTTAGAACATATTGAACAGCCTTTGCAGGTTTTGCATTTGATTTTAGGTCGTTCTTGATTAAGTAAATAATAAATTTTATTGTTTATTTTATGTTTATTAATAACTTTATTTTCATCAAGATTTTCTATATTCAAATTGTCTACTTTGAATTTACTATAATCTTCATTAACTAATTCCACATTAAAATCTTTTTCTATAAATCCTCTATTTTTCGCTTGATTTATAATAGTCCTTTCATTATCAATGTCGAGAATGTTCATCATGCTTAAGTCAAGAGCAAAAGAATTTTTACCAACTCCTAAACAATATAAAATATGCTGATTCTTTTTACCATTTAATGCAACTATGCCATCAATCACATTTAAACAAATTTTTTTCTTAATTCCGTCATATAAATCAAGACATAAATCGTTAAACTCTTTCACGTTTCTTAGTCTAGCGACAATTTGCTTCTTTTCATCTCCTGCAACCAACCCAAATAAGTTAGCACTTGCACCAAAATATTGCAACTTTTCATCAATTTTTAACTTTCCAACATTGATAATTGCATCAACATTGTTAATTATGTCTAAAACATCTACCTTTTTTACAATCTCTCCGTTAGGTAATTCTAAAATAAAAGTGGATAAGTCATTGTTTAATTCACAATCAGTGTTGTTTGCAACCTCTAGTAAATTAGCATTATAGTAAATCTTATCATAAGAACTAGTACTTATGCTTCCATAAGGGCTATCTGCTATTATGCACTTAACTCCTAATTTAGTTAATGATTTAACAATTCCCTCAATAACTTTAGGATTAGTACACTCTGCATCATCTGGATTCTTACCATTAGGAAGACAAACCTTTAAAAGCACACGCATATTAGGATGAAAAATATTGGCACCTTCAAGTTGCTCTAAAGACTTAGAAAATGCTCTTTCAATTTTACCTACGTCGTAACTATCTAAATAATTAAGTGACACCTGATTGTTCATATAAAATATATTAATAAATTATTTCAAACTTGTCAAACAAACAAAGGAAGAATATGTAAATCTATTGCATTTTGGCGTGTTTTATTGTAATATAAAGTTATGATAAAAATATGGGCAAAGATCTTAATCGAAGGCAAAGTCATAAAGAGTGCTGTAAGTGAAATTAATCCTAAAAGCACAACTTTTTTTGATATGTTAAAAGAACTAACAGCAAAGTTAAATATTCCCACCCCTGTTTTACTAGAAAAACACGTTTACGATTTTAATCTGTTCCATATATCTACTTTCAAGCCTTTTGATTTTATTGAAGATGTAAATTTTGATAGTTTTACACTCGAATTACTTAACAATTAAGTTTATAACAAAAATTACAAAAACTCTTGACTAAATTGTATCATATTTGGTATAATAAAAATGTTGCAATGTTTATATTGCAATTATTTTATAGTTTACGCATATATTTAATACTGATTTAATATTATTAATATTGCAACTAAACTTATTTTTTTTAACTAAAAGGAGAAAATATGGACGAAAAAGTATTTATGACTATAGAAGGATTGAAGAAGACTCAAGAAAGGCTTGACTTTTTAGTTAAAGTAAAGCGCCCTGAAGTTTCAAATAAAATTGCAGAAGCAAGAAGCTACGGTGATTTAAGTGAAAATAGTGAATATGACCTTGCGCGTGAGGAACAAGCCGCTGTTGAAGCCGAAATTTTTGAATTAGAGCAAAAATTGAAATCAGCAGAAGTAATTGACAACAAAAAAATTAACACTAATGTGGTTTCAGTAGGTTGTACTGTTACTATTTCTAATATAAAAACAAAACAAACTATTGTTTATAAGATTGTTGGAGACACTGATTCTGACCCATTAAATGGACTAATTAGTAATATATCACCTGTAGGTGCAGGTTTGATCGGCAAAAAAGTTGGCGAAATCGCAATAATCAAAACTCCAACTGGAGTAAATCAATTCAAGATTGATAAAATAAAATAATAAAAAATAATATGTTAAATATAAAAAACACTTCATTTAGAAGTGTTTTTTATTCAACGATTATTTCAGGTTGATTTTCAATATTTTCTTTCTTGTCTTTGATGCAAAGCGCAACAATCATAAATATTAATGTTAAATTAGACATCCCAATTGACAAAACTAAAAGTGTTATAGTTAAACCTTTAGAGAACTTGTCTTTACTAGTTTTAACAAGTAGTATTATTGACACAATTAGTGTAGCGATTGCAAATCCACCACAAATAATAGCAAAAACATTTAGAAAACCTGTTATAAGTCCCTTTAATGCTACCAATTCTTCTTGAGAATACATAGCACCTGGATCCTCCTCTAATAAAGCCTGCTCTAATGTCTCAATAGTTAAAAATCCATCGATTGATTTTACACTTAATGCTAGTATTAGCATCACAGCTGAAGCAATTATTGCAAGTATACAACCTGCTATTAGAAATCCTTTTTTTGTTTTATTCATACTTCCACCTCTACTTATATTCTAACTAAAAAATTACAAAAGTCAACAAATTATATTTGATTATATTGTAAATATGGAATAAATATGTTATAATTACGTTATGTTGGAAAACATTGGAAGTACATATTCTTATCAATCTCTTAACTTAAACAACCAGTTAAAAAATGTACTATTTTACTCACCTGATATGGAATTTAACAATAACTTAGCCTTATATTTTGCTAGGTCTTTTGTTTGTAATTTCACTTCAAGTTGTGGCAAATGTGCTGGTTGTAAACAATTTAACAACTTATCTCATCCTGACGTGATGATTATAAACCAAGACTCTATTAAAGTGGAAGATGCCAATAAAATTATCGATAAGTTATCTACAAAACCAATTTCAGCAAATTTTAAAGTTTTTGTTATTTTAAATGCAGAAACAATGAACGAAATAACACAAAACAAACTATTGAAATCTTTTGAAGAACCAAATGAATCCGTAGTTTTTATTTTAACTACCACTAAACCTGATAAACTTTTACCTACAATTTTAAGTAGATTTAATAAAATTAGAATTCCTGATCTTAGCGAAAATGATAAGCATATTTTTGCTAATGAATTAAAAACAAAATCAATAAATGTTTCAAAATACTACAATAAAAACATAACATTAACTGAAATTATCAATTTTGAATTAAATCAAGATTACAAAAATACGCTTATTAAAATTGCTACCATGTTTGAAACACTAAATAAAACAGAAGACATACCAAAAGTTGAAAAAGATTTAGAAAACGTAAAT
>JAZRUZ010000027.1:0-2245 GCA_045598895.1 Candidatus Onthoplasma sp.
TTATTAATTAATTTTTAAATTTAATTTCTTCATAATAATTCGAAAATATAAACATGTTTTTGTTTGCATAAAAATTTTAATTTTGCTATAATTTAAAAGAGGTTAATGTGTTATTTTATATTTTAGTTAATCAAGGACTAACAGCAGACCAAGCAGTAATTTATTTTTTAATTACTATGTTTGTTTTTTTGGTGTCTCTAACTGTTCATGAATTTGCCCATGGTTATGTAGCCTATAAGTGTGGCGATATGACACCACGTCTTTCTGGACGACTTACTCTCAATCCATTTAAACATTTAGATTTAATGGGGTTTTTAAGTTTTATTATTTTAGGTGTAGGTTGGGCTAAACCAATTCCGGTTAATCCTCTTAATTTTAAAAAATTTAGAAAAGGTCAAAGACTTGTTTCTGTCGCAGGAGTTATCGCTAATTTTTTGTTAGGACTATTAAATGCGATCTTCCTACTAATACTTTTTGTTGTTGTTAAAAATACAGGTATTAATAACGAATTTGCAAGCTATCTTGCATCAATATTTAGTTACTTTATGGTAATTAATTCGTTCCTATTTATGTTTAATATTTTACCAATCTATCCATTAGACGGATTTAATTTTATTACAACATTTATGCGAGCAGAAAATAGCTACATTAAGTTTAATTTAAGAAATGGTGTAAAAATTTTATTAATAATTTTACTAACTACGAGTTTTATAGAAATGTTAACCGGATTTGATATTTTTTACGAATATTTAAGTTTATTAGATACCTTAATTTATTCGCCGATTGCATTTTTGGGGGTTTTATAATGGATGAAATAATTGAAGACGAAAGTCCAAAATGGTCTGTATCGATTGAAGGATATGAAGGTCCTTTTGATGTTTTGCTCGATTTAATTAGAGAAAAGAATATGACAATTCAAGAAATCAAACTTGCGACTATTACCGATCAATACATTAAACACATAAACGATATGGACGTGTTTGATATGGACGATGCGTCTGCCTTTTTAACGGTGTTAGCGAGGTTGTTAGAAATTAAATCAAAATCACTTCTTCCTGTTGAAGCCGAGATTGAAGATGAAAACGAAATAGATGATGAAACTCTACTTAAGATGCAGTTAGAAGAATATAAGTTATTCAAAGAAGCAGGTGAGGAACTTAAAGAAAAAGAAAATATTGATAGATTTTACAAGCAACCAGATAAAAATGTAGGTGATGCTAGAGTAGTGTTCAATCAGTTTAATTTAGATAAACTTTTAGATGCCTTTGCCTTTGTCTTAATGAGAACAAAGGATAGGGATAATCCACAAGAAAAGAAAATTAATAGAGATCGTTGGACGGTTGCTGATAAAATTGCTTTCTTAAATGGTGTGCTTAAAGAAAATGACGAGATTAATTTCTTTTCCTTGTTTGATGAAACTTATTCAAAGTTGGAAATCATCACGGTGTTTCAAGCAATTCTCGAAATGTTAAAATTTCAAAAAATTGAAGTTGTCCAAAATGGAAACTATCAAGATATTTTGATTAAAAGGAAAAACTAATGAAAATTGAAGAAATAGCAAAAATAATTGAAGGAGTGTTGTTCGTTGCAGGCGAAGGAATTGAAGAAGACGTCTTTAAAACTCGTTTTGATATGAACGATAGAGAATTTAATAAGTGTCTTGATATTTTAAAAGAAAAATACAACGAAAATAGTGGTATAAATTTAATCAGTTTTAAGTCAAAAATTCAACTTTGCTCAAATCCTAGTATTGCTGAAAGCATCAGTGATATTTTAAATCCTATTAGAGAAAAAAGTTTAACAAAATCTGCTCTAGAAACCGTAGCAATAATCGCCTACAAACAACCTATCACTCGTAGTGAAATTGAGTTTGCTCGTGGAGGAGTAAATTGTGACTACGCAATTCAATTACTAGAGAGTAACAACCTTATCGAAGTAGTAGGTAGAAAAGATTCGATTGGTAAACCACTTCTTTATGGAACAACAGACAACTTCTTAAAACGTTTTGAGTTGGAGTCTATTGATAAACTGCCTAACTATAACGAACTTCTTGATAGAATTCGTGTCATACATAGTGATGGTGAATCTTTGTATAGAGAGTTTAAGATTCCTGATGAGGATGAAAACAAAGATAATGATAAAAATATAAATGAAAACATTGAAGAAAATAGTGATAACTAAACGGTGTAGAAAAAATGAATTAGATTAACTAAAATAAAAATTTTTTTCAAATAATATGCTTTCG
>JAZRUZ010000028.1:0-18114 GCA_045598895.1 Candidatus Onthoplasma sp.
TGATAGATATTAAAAGTAATCAAAATATTAGTGATTTAAAAGACTTGAATTTGATCAAACGTTTAGAAAAATCAAGCCGAAGAGATTCTAACATTTACATTAAAGAATTTATAAAAAGTATAGAACAATATTTTCATAAAAAAATTAGTGAAATATCACCAGAAGAAATTGTTGAAGTTCGTACAAACAAATCATTAAATGAAGTAGGTCGAAGAATTTATGATTCTTTAAATCGTGACTCAAGAGTTAAAGAAATGATAGCAATTTTTGGTAAAGATAAATGGATAGAGGCTAAAGTAATTTTTAATAAGAAGAAACAATATTATAAAGAAAAAGAAACTAATTTTATTCAATTTTTTACCGAATCTTTAAAGACATACTTAAAGAAAGATATAAATGAAATTTGTCCTGAAGAATTAATAAATATTTCTCAATATAACACAACAAACAATGTTGGGCTTTATATACACACCGCTTTATATAGTGGTGCAAGAGAAAAAGAAATGAATGAAGTGTTCGGGTGTGACAAGTGGAAAAAAGTTAAAAAAATATTCAGTGAGAAACGTGAAAAGAATAAAGAAAAAGAAATAAACTTTCTGCCAAATTTAATTTCATCATTACAAATTTATTTTAAAAAAGATATAAGCAAAATTAAGCCAGAAGAAATTGCTAATATAAGTATAAATAACACAATAAATAATGTGGGAATGCGTATTTATGGTGCATTAAAACTTAATAAAAGAGAAAAAGAGATGATTTCTATTTTCGGTGAAGACAAATGGTTCAAAGCTAAAGATATTTTTAACAATAAAGACAAGGTATTTTTTGCTAACATAGAAGCAAATATAAAAGAAATATATAAGAAAGAATTAAGCGATATTAATCCTAGTGAAATTATAAGATTGTCAGTTGTTAAAAAAGACAATTATTGGTTACGTAGAAAAATTTACAATTCATTAGCTCGTGGTATAAAAGAAAAAGAAATGATTGAATTGTTTGGGCGTGATAAGTGGAATAAGGCAAAAGAAATATTCGCAAACAAGAATAACGAGTATATTAGTAATTTAATCAATGCATTTGAAGAAAATTTTAGTAAAAATATAAATGAAATAACACTTGTTGAAATAGCAAATATTTCACAACATGCAACAACTAATAATGGCTCATTTATGTTAGGTAAGGTTATGTACCATGCTTTAAAGTATGGCGTAAGAGAAAAAGAAATGATAGAGTTGTTTGGATTAAAGAAGTGGGTTGAGATTTTGGGGTGTTACATTGATTATCACACTAAATCATCTAACATTTATGACATTAAAGCAAGATATGATGAACTTAAAGATCAATTAGAAAAAGGCATTAAACAATAATATGCACAAAGAAAAAGTATGACTCATGTCATACTTTTTTGTTTATCTAGCGTTAGTGCTTTGTGGACTCACTGCGGTTGGATACAATGGAAAGTATGATTTCGTAAACTTCAATCATACTATACCATTATGGTGCCTACGAGCGTTTATCTCGCATTCGTTGACTGCGGGCTAACCGCTGTAGGATATAATGGCAGGTCGAAAACTCCTGGGCAGACGTCGTCGCCTGAGTATGGAGTGCATGGTGGTATTGGGCAATAGCCATAACTTGGAACAAGTACGTCAACAATTGCTACGACTTTTAAGATTGCTGTAGTGCAGGCATTGATAGTAAATCCTCCAGTAGTAGGATCATAAGTACCACTAGAGATTACGACACTTCCAAATGCTACGACATCAATAGGTGTTAAACTTGGTTGTGGTACGTATAAAACTACGTCTTCAGCGATAGTTATTGTGCCTGTGGCAGTTCCTGGAACGTTGTTTGCATCAGTGTATGTAACTGTTACAGGTATATTTACGTTTGCTTGAACACGTGCAAAGTTAGGTTTATCTTCAAATCTTGTGATGTTTAAGTTGCTGACAGTTGCAGTTCCCCCTAAAGAGTTGCCACTTACAAAAGTGAGTGGAGTTGCTGGACCTGCTGGTGTGAAGCCTGTGAGTGTCAAAGAATAATTTTCAATTTGTGCTTGGTTCATACACGCGTCAAACACTTTTGTAGTTTGAATACATATTCTTTCACATAAACCATTAGTTACATTGTTTGTTTGACCTGGGAAGATTCCTGGCCTATTATCTGTATAGAAAGACATTTTACCTCCTTTAAATTTGTCTTGTTTAGAATTTAGAATTCTTTGCTAATAGTTTATATGTTAAATTTAAAAGTTTTGACACAAAAAAAGAAAGCGCTAGGCTTTCTAAATTTTTTTAGTTAAATCAAATTTACTATCATAAATCTTTTCACTTAGTAATTCTAAGTGTAAATCAATAGGTTCTACGTTTTTAATCTTCTTAAAACAAAAGAGTGAATCTGAATATGAATTAAAAGTAATATTTTCAGCATGAAATTTATTATAGAAACAAACACCATTATAGTCCGTTGCTTGCAAGAAAACTAAAGGTAAATTTTGATTTAAGTGTTTATTGATTTTATTTAATTCTTTCAGAGCATAATTTAAGAGTATGCTACCAAATTTTCGATTTTGATAATCTTTATTTATGTTAATATGATTTAAATTGAAAAACTTTTCAGGTAAATTTTTTATTCTACCTTCAATACAACCATCTTTAAACATGTTGTTAGCAGTCTCTGCAAATATAGTATTGTCGCTAACGTAACTAAAAGTGGCTGATCCTAGGCATGTTTTATCTAAATAGAGTGAATAGTTTAATTTTTTTCCACCTAAAAATTCGTAAGGTGTTCCAAATCTTACTAAATATATGTACTTATTGAAATATTTGATTTTGATTACTTTAGAAACGGAACGAAAAAGGTTTTTTTCAGACTCATCTAAAATATAATTAATAAATTCTTCGTTTTTCATAGCGCGCCTATTATATATTAAGAATATAAATTTGTCAATAGTGAATTAATATTGGTTGTTTTAGTTATAATTTGACTAATTATTTTTATTGTGTTAAAATGAGTGTTATGAAAATTTATTCCATTAGTGATTTACATCTTAATAGGTAAATACTAAAGTATTTACGAATTTGCGATGAAATCAATGTAATAAATTATTTAAGCAAAGGTTTAAGAGGTAGTATAATGAAAATTTATTCCATTAGTGATTTACATCTTAATATTAACAACACAAAACCTATGGACATTTTTGGCCCTGTTTGGTTTGACTATCTTGACAAGATTATCGCTGATTGGAATAGTAAGGTCAAAGACGACGACGTTGTTATTCTTGCAGGCGATTACTCTTGGGCTATGAAATTAGAAGAAGTTGCGCCTGATTTTAAATGGCTAGACGAATTAAAAGGTTACAAAATTTTAATTCGTGGAAATCACGACTATTGGTGGAGTAGTGTTAGTAAAGTGAGGGCCTTGTTACCATCAAAAACTTTTGCACTTCAAAATGATTCGGTAAAGATTGGAAATTACATTTTTTGTGGCAATCGTGGCTGGTTAATTCCCGAAGGAAAGTTTGATACTGAAGAAAACAAGAAAATCTATGCTCGTGAACTTATAAGACTTGAGATGTCACTTAAATCTGCAAAAAAACTTCAAGAAAATGATGAAGAAATTATTTTTATAACTCATTTCCCACCTTTCAATAATAATAGAAATGAGAGTGAATTTACAAGGTTACTAGAAGAATATGACGTAAAGACTGTGGTTTTCGGTCATCTTCATGGCTATGTAAATCCTAAAATGCTTTACAATAATATAAATGGAATAGAGTATTTCTTAACAAGTTGTGATGCTGTTAATAATACTTTAGTGGAGATAAAATAATGGAATTTAAACATATTTCAGTTTTAAAAGGCGAGTCAATCGAAGGACTAAATATCAATCCAGATGGAATTTATGTTGACTGCACGACAGGTGGAGGAGGACACTCTCTTGAAATTGCTAAAAAGTTAAACAAAGGCAAACTAATTTGCTTTGATAAAGATACTGACGCGCTTACTTCAGCAAAAGAAAAACTAAAAGATTATTTAGATAAAATAACTTTTGTTAATTCTAATTTCCTTAATATTGATACCGAATTAGAAAAATTAGGAATAGATAAGGTTCATGGAATATTAGCCGACCTTGGAGTAAGCAGTTATCAAATAGACACGGCTGAAAGGGGATTTAGTTTTATGCATGACGGTCCTCTTGATATGCGTATGGATAAAAGTCAAAAACTTACTGCTGAATACGTAATCAACAACTATAGTCTTGACGACTTAACGAGAATTATGTTTACTTTCGGTGAGGAAAAAAATTCTAGACAAATCGCTAGAAAAATCGTAACGCTAAGAGAAAAGAAACCAATCAAAACTACTTTTGAATTAAGGGATATTGTGGTAGATAGTTATCCACCAAAATTTCAAAACAAGCCACATTTAGCAAATAAAGTCTTTCAGGCGATAAGAATAGAGGTCAACAACGAACTTAACGATTTGCCGATTGCTGTCGAAAAAATGTTGACTAAATTAAACAATAAAGGTAGACTATGTATAATAACTTTCCATCCACTAGAGGATAGAATAGTGAAACTTGCTTTTAAATTGCATGCTACCGACTGCATTTGCCCACCTAGAATTCCTAAATGTATATGTGGTCATAAGGCAGATGTAAATTTAATTACAAAGCACCCAATTGTGCCTTCAACCAATGAATTGTTATCAAATTCAAGGTCGGGAAGTGCAAAATTAAGAATAGTAGAGAAGAAATGTTAGAAGAAGAGAGTGAAAGAGAGTTGGAGATAAATACTACTACCGAACAAGTTGAGAACGAGAAAAAACAACTTGATAATCTTCCACGCTTTGAAGACATTTCTAAATCTGAGACTATAACTCAAACAAACATAGATATTCCAAATACAACTGAAACAAAAACTATCGTTCAAGACAAGTTTTTCACCAAGAAGGAAGATGAAAAGAAGGTTTACTTAAGAAAACGTGTAAAATTAGTTATGTTCTTGTATCTAATAATAGTAATTGCTCTTATGACACTTGTTGGAGTAAATATCGCCACTTTAGTTAATCAAGGAAATACGATAAAAAACAACGAAAAAACAATAAATGATCAAATCGAACAGATTACATTACTTGAAGAATAGATAGGATTTTAATAGAAATATGCAAATTTTATTTTCGAATCTAGTTTATCTATGTTTTTTAAGGAGACAATGGTGCTTAAAGTTAAATTTACAGTTGATGAAGATATAATTGCAAGATTTATGTTGACTTCAAAAAAATTAAAAGATTTTATACCTGATTATTATTCAAAATTAAAACAAGAGAAAGTTGATTTTTTAGACTCACATAAATTTGCTGTTAAAGATAGATACATTAAAGAAATTAAAGAGTATGATATGTTCAAAAGAATATTAGAACAATCGTATAAAAACGAGTCGCGATTGGAAGAAATTTTTAGTCGCAATAATAAAAAATTAACAATGTTTCTATCTAAAATTTTAAAAATAAAAAATTTTTCAATAGAAGAACAAACTGTTTACGTATTTGATTATCATGTAAATGCAGGATGTAATATTGGTAATAATAAAATCTTATTCGGGATGCTTGACGAAAAGAGATCGTTTAACGAAAATTATGAACTTACATATTTAATACACGAGATATTGCATTCTTTTTTTAGAAATAATGATATTACACACGCTATAATTGAAAATATCGCTGATTTTGAACTTTGTAAGTTTTTAAACAACTCTTCGTGGCATTATCATGGTCATTGTAGTGATAATTATTCATTAGTAGATTTACATAAAAAGATTTATCCCTATTGGAATTTGTATTTAAATAAAGACAAGAAAGAAATAGAAAGCGACACCGATTTTAATGAATTTAAATACAATGTTGATGATTTTGAACATTTGAGAAAAGAATTAAAAAATATGGATATATTAGAGTTTACAAATTTTTTGTATAATTTAAACGAGTTAAAACTAGAGCTAATCAATTAGTTTGAAAAAATTTACCTAATCGTAGGTAAATTTTTTCAATCATAATAATCAAATTTTAGCTTTATTTTTTATTGCTGTCAGTTCCGTTTTTCTTGTCTAGGTTGAAGGCTTTTAAGATTTCGTCGAGTTCCATGGTTGGATGTAGGGCCTCCTCGAAGTCAAAGCCAGACTCAGATTTGTTTTTCATTAAGTCTTTACTAGGTTCGCCTCGACCAACTGCATCTTCCGGTTTCTTTGTGTCAATATAGTTGATGATATTATGCAATAATTTTTTAATTGGGTCGTCAACAATTGGCTGTTTAATTGGGTCATTACTTTTGAAATTGTCTCTTTCGTTTAAGTCGTTGTAAATCATTGTCTTAAATCTATTCGACATGTCTTTTAGCCCACTATCTTTTTCAAGTTCTGGATATTTGATGTATAAGTCTTTTATGACTTGTTCCATTTTCATATACATAAGTCTACTGCGTTGAATATCGAGATTATAAAGTTTCTTTCTACTTGCCTCTAATTGATTGGCGTGTTCCATGCTGGCAATAATGGCACTACTGATAGATTGTTCTTTGTTTCTGTATTCTTCAATAGTGGCACGAAGTTTACCGTTTTGAATTTTTAGTTCTTGAATTTGCTTTTCTAAATTTTGAATATATCCGTTATCGGCCTTATCCATCAGTTTCTCCTTTTTTTAATTATCAAAATAATTGCGAAAATTAAAATCCACACAATTATTAGCGTTATATACAACCATAATTTAATCAAATTTTTGACAAAAAGTAAAGTGATTAAACCAGATATTAAAAATAAAATGAAAAATTTCCTTTGAATTTTGTCTTTGAAGTAAATTGACGTTATTAAATTAGACATAGCGATTGCGAATAAAAAGTAAGATAAGAAGAAGTAGTTTTTGTTAAATAGAAACTCTAAAAATAGAAGAATACTAAAGAACAAAAGTATTAGTCCTAAAAAAAATACGCTATCTATTTTTAGATTAAAACCTCGCAAAAATAAAATTAAACCTAAAATGAAAAGTAGAATGGAAAATATTAATATTGGATAGATGTTAAAAAAAATATCTAAAACCAAAAACGTGAGTGAAATTAAAATCAAGGCAATGTAGATGAATTTAGATATTTTCCCCATTTTTCTTTCTCCTTATATAATTATAGACCAAAATAAAAATTCCAACTATAATTAATAGGATACTGATAAATTGCGACACTTTTATTCCCGTGTTAAGTAGATATAACGAGTCGCCACGAATAGACTCAATTATGGCTCTTCCTACGCCATACCAAAGTAGGTAAAAACCTAAACTAGATCCTCTCAATTTAAATTTTTTAAAAATTAAAAGCAAAACAATGAAGCCGATTAATGTCCAAGCGCTTTCGTAGAAGAAAGTCGCATAATGCCACGAGCCGTCTATAACGATACTTATTGGAAAGAAACTTAAATTATTAGTAGATTCAATACCATAGCAACAGCCACCAAACCAACAACCAATTCTACCAATCGCTTGACCGATAAGAACTGCAGGAGCGAGAATGTCGCAAAGGTCGATTAAATTTTTCTTAAAAATAAGTGAGTAAAGAATAACGCCAACAAGTCCACCAATAATAGCACCAAGAACAGCAAGCCCACCTTCCCAGATTTTTAACATTTCAAGGAACGTATATTGTTCGCCACTAAAAGCACAGTAGTAAACTCTAGCGCCGATAATAGACAATGGCAAAACAAATAAGGCAAGTGTTATAAGGTCATCACTAGATATTTTCCTTTTTTTACCCATGTAAATTGCAATCAACAACCCAGCAACGACACCAAGTGAAATAAAAATGCCATACCACGTCATATGGAGTGATCCAATAAATATATCATTGTTAGGCTTTACATACATCATAATGATATTATACCATAAACGAAATGATTTGCAAATAGATTAAGTTTAAAAAAAATAGATTTTAGCCGAATTAAGTCTAGTTATTGTTTTTATAATAAATTTTATTAGAATTATATTTTTCAATAAATTTGTATTCGTTTAAGTATTATTGTTTATCCTGTTGTTTGTTTTTTTCTTCTTTATATTTAATTAATTTTCTTTCGTAATTAATATAAGATAATGTCATAAATATTCCTACAACAATAATTGCTATTATAATTGCAGCAAAAATATCGCCATTTCGTCTGTTCATCGAGTATACGCCTGGAATAAAAAGCAGATACCACCAACCTTGATATCTAGGTTTTTTATCATCTTTCTTCATATATTCTCCTTTTGTTGATTAAATATAACACATATGTAATATTTTGTCAACTCAAATGTGTTATATTTTTTATACATTTGTAAATTATAATAAAAATATGGATATATTAAAGAAAATTGATTGTTTAAGAGAAGAAAAAGGTTGGTCTATTTATAAATTAGCAGAGGAAGCAAATATTTCACAATCAACTTTGTCGAATATGTTTATAAGAAAGACTTTGCCGTCAATTTCTACATTAGAATTGATTTGTAAGGCATTTAATTTAACATTAAGTAAGTTTTTTGCAGATGAAGAAGAGATTAGTAATATAGAAACTAAAGAAATGATTTCTAATTTTAATAAATTGAATGATAAAAATAAACAAGCAGTTTCAAAACTTATAAAAGATTTGATTTAATCTTTTTATTGACATGTTGAGATATTATTGATAAAATTAAATTATGGAATATACATTGACTAAAGAGTGGGCTGATGTCCTTAAAGATAGATTCGATATTGAGTATAAGAGAGAGTTGTTCTCATGGCTTGAAAGCGAATATAAAACTAAGACAATTTTTCCACCTAAAGAAAAAGTTTTTAATGCGCTTAATTTTGTGTCTCCTAGCGACGTAAAAGTGGTGATAATCGGTCAAGATCCTTATCACGTAAAGGGACAGGCAGACGGCTTAGCGTTTAGTTGCCATAATGGGACACCTCAACCAAGTCTAAAGAATATATTTAAAGAAATCCATGATGATTTGGGATTAACTATGTCATCCAGTACTGACTTAACTAGTTGGGCGAAGCAAGGTGTTGTGTTACTAAACACAAGTTTAACCGTTATCGAACATATGCCAGCAAGTCACGCGAATAAATTATGGCACGATTTTACCACTGAAATAGTAAAGATTCTAAACGAACTTGATCAGCCTATTGTCTTTATGTTGTGGGGTAATCATGCAAAAAGTTTCTTACCACTTCTTAATAATAAAAATCACCTTATTTTAGAGTCTCATCATCCTAGTCCATTTTCGGCGTACAATGGCTTTTTTGGTTGCAAACATTTTAGTAAATGTAATGAGTTTTTAATAAAAAACGGAATTGAGCCAGTTGATTGGCAAATTTAGAAAGAAAAAGATTTAAAAACAAGAAATATTAAATTATTTTTTTGTTGGCTTTATATTTTGATAAATTTATGTTTTTGTTTAATAAAGCATTAACAATACTAAAATGATATCAAATAATTAAAGTTTTGTTTTTTTAAAAAATAATTGACAAAAAATTTTATAGATTATATAATACGAACATATGGGAATATTGAAACTTGTATTTGCTATTGTTTTCATAGGAACTATTATTCTACCAATCAAGATGCCGTAGAATAGTGTTTCGCTTGGTGGGTATCAGGACTAAACACTGATACCATTTTTTGATAGAGGTTAAATTGTTTAAAGAAGATATTGCAAAAGTAAAAAGTATTGTTAAAAAATCAACAACTGCAACAAACGTGTTTGACGCATTGGAAGTATTATATTTTCGAGTTTCGAATAAAGGCGAAAAGGAATTAGATGAAAAGTACGACGAAGAAAAAGTATTAAAACTAAAACCCGATTATTCAATTACAAAAGAATACAAAGATAACACGCAAGTAATAATTGATTTTATAGTTTTTGGCAAAAGTCAAGAATTGGTCATTATATTCAGTGGATTTATTAATTTTAAACAAGACACAATGTGTTTTTATATAAAAAGGAGTTAAAATGAAGAAAGAACAAGGTAATTTAAATTATGTCAAAATGGAAGAAGAAATTTTAAAGTTTTGGCAAGATAATGACATTTTTCCCAAACTGAAAGAAAAGAACAAAAATTCAGGTAAATATTTTGCAACTCTTGATGGACCAATAACTGCCAACTACCATATGGGACTTCACCATGCTTATGGACGTACGTTTAAAGATGCTATGATAAAATTTGCAGCGATGAAAGGATATGACCAACATTATCAAAATGGTTTTGATTCACATGGACTTCCTGTTGAAAAAAGGGTTGAGGACGAGTTGGGACTTAAAAGTAAAAAAGATATTGAGGCATATGGAATTGACAAATTTGTGTCTGCTTGCATGAGTTCAGTTGAGAAATATTCAGCATCTCAAATCAAATCTTCGATTAGGCTTGGTCAATGGATGAATTGGGGTGAAGATTATTACACCAATAGTCAAGAAAACATTACTTCAATTTGGTATTTCTTAAAGAAATGTCATGAACATAATTGGATAGGTTTGTCTTATCGACCAACTCCTTGGTGCACTAGATGTGGAACAAGTATTGCAGAAAACGACATGTCGGGAGATGATGTTTATAAAGATGTTACTTGTCAAGCGATTTTCTTTAAGTGTCCTATTAAAGACACAAACAATGATATGTTGGTTTGGACTACGACACCATGGACCTTGTGTGCCAATGTTGCAGTTGCTGTTAATCCTGAATTTAACTACAACATAGTTAAAGTTAAATCACAAGATAGAAATTTAATAGTATGTGACAGTTTAATGAAAGTTCTTAAAGACGATGTCATCGAAGTTGTAAAAACTATTAAAGGTAGAGAATTAGTAGGTTTAACATATGAAACATTGTTCCCTGAATTAGACGAACAACAATTCGAACACAAAATTGTCGCTTGGGATATGGTTGATTCTAGTGAAGGAACAGGTGCTGTTCATATTGCTCCAGGATGTGGTATCGAAGATTATGAATTGGGTAAAACTTTAGGTTTAAAAAATATAGTTCCAATTGACGAAACAGGACATTACTATAATAATTTTGGCGTACTTGCAGGTTTGAATGCCAATCCATGCAATGCAGATCCTACAGTAGATGAAACAAGAGATTATATCTTCAGTATATTAAAGGATAGAAATAAGGTTTATTATACTCACAAATATTCACATAGATATCCTCATTGTCACAGATGCAAGAATCCACTAGTTTATCGATTAATTTCTCAATGGGTTATCAAAATGGACGAACTTCGTCCTACATTGATTTCTGCTATTGATGATGTAGAATTCCAACCAGAGTTTATGAAAAAACGTATGCTAGATTGGCTTAACAATATGGGTGATTGGTCAATTTCGAGAAATAGATACTATGGATTACCATTGCCTTTCTATCCATGTCAAAATTGTGGCAAGACTACAGTTGTGGGTTCATTAGACGAATTGAAGAAGTTGTCTAGTGAAGAAGAAGTAGATGCTATGCCTCATATTCATAGACCATACATTGATAAAATTAAAATAACTTGTCCACATTGTGGCAATAAAGTAGAGCGTATAAAAGAAGTAGGAGATGCTTGGCTTGACGCTGGTATTACTCCATTTAGCACTAAAAAATACTTTACTGATAAAGAATTTTTCGAAAAGAATTTCCCAATAGAATGTGTCTTTGAAGGAAAAGAGCAGGTTAGACTTTGGTATTACTCTTTACTAGTTATGAGTGTAGTACTTACAGGTAAAGCGCCATTTAAGAAAGTCGGTTGTACTCCTATGTTGCTTGCTCAAGATGGTAAAAAATTGTCAAAATCTAGTCCAAACAATATTCCACTAGATACTGCATTTACAGAAATAGGTGCTGATATTATTAGGTATAATTTTGTGTCAACTCCACTAATCAACGATGTGAAATTTGGTCGTGATACTTGCGATGAAGTTAAGAGAAAATTGTTAGGTTTGTGGAATGCATATGTGTTCCTAAATACTTATGCTTGTATTGACAACCCTGATTTAACAAATTATCAACCGAAAGAAAGTGAATTGTCATTTATAGATAAATGGTTAATTAATAGAGTTAATGAATTTATTAAAAATGCAGATAAATATTATTCTCACCAAGATTTTGGTAGCGTTGCAAAAGATTTCGAAATATTGGTTGATGAATTGACCAATTGGTATATACGTAATAATCGTAGGAGATTTTACAAGAGCGAAAATAATACAGATACAATGAATGCTTATTTCTGTCTTCATTATGCTATAAAAAATATTTCAATGGTTATGTTCCCAATTATTCCTTTTATCAGCGAATATATTTGGCAAAACGCAGTTAGAAGTCTAGATAATAGTGTTCCTGAAAGTGTTGCTTTATATGGCTTTAAATTTGGTGAATACGCTGTAATAGATGATGATTTTACAAGCAAAACTGATATTGTTAGAAATATTTTCACTATGGCAAGTAAACTTAGAAATGAGAATCAAATAAAAGTTAAACAACCTCTTAAAACTATGTATGTAGTTGGCGACGAAAAGATAAAGAAGGCAGTTGACTTATATAAAGATGTCATTGAGAGCGAACTTAACATTAAAAATGTTGTTATTGAGAAAGATAATTCTAGATTTAATACCGAGTTCTTAAATCTTGACTTCCGTAAAGCAGGAGCAGTTTTAAAGGGCGACGTTCAAAAAGTTAAGAACTATTTGGTTCAGGCTAGTGATGACGAAATGGCTAGTTTCGTTGCTGGTTACAAAGCAAATTCAGTAAATATTCATGAGTTTACAGATTTACCTAGCGAATTATTCACTCTTGCTACAAAAGCAAAAGGCGATTTTGTAATTGCTAACGAAAACGAAATAACCGTTGTGCTTGACATTACTCTTGATAGAGATTTAATGCTTGAAGGATTGTCTAGAGAATTAATTAGAGCAATTCAAGTCATGAGAAAGAGCGCTAATTTCAACGTTGAAGATAGAATTTACTTAAGTTTAGATACAGTTGGTGCTGACCTAAAAGAAGTTATTTCAAAATTTAATGATAAGATAAAAGCAGAACTTTTAGTTCTAGATATTAAGAATATTGAAAATCCTGAGTACACAGAAACAATAGAAATAGGTGACGAAGAGATAACAATTAAATTAACAAGATAAGATGTGTTAGTCACATCTTTTTCTTTTTTATTTGTAAATTCAATTTTGTTTTGCATAAATTGAAACACTCTAACATATTGTAGACTATATGGAGGAAAAGATGGACAAAAATTCAAGCATCTATCAAGATATTGCCGAGAGAACAAATGGTGATATTTATATTGGCGTTGTTGGCCCTGTTAGATGCGGAAAATCAACTTTTATTCAAAAATTTATTCAAAATTTCGTGTTAGATAACATCACGAACAAGCACGATAGAGAACGTGCTAACGACGAGTTGCCACAGGCTAGTGCTGGTAGTATGATAATGACTACAAAGCCACAATTCGTACCTAATGAAGCAGTAAGAATTAAGATTGGTTCGACTGCCATGTCAGTTAGACTTATTGATTGTGTAGGTTTCATGGTAGATGGTGCAGTTGGTGACAAAGATGGTGAAAATCCAAGGTTGGTTAAAACTCCATGGAGTGACAAAGATATTCCTTTTGCTCAAGCAGCAACTATTGGCACTGAAAAAGTTATTAATGAACACTCAACAATTGCGATTGCCTTGACTACTGATGGAAGTTTTAATGATATTCCGAGGGCGAATTTTCTAGACGCTGAAAGAAGAACTGTTAAGCAACTAAAAGTTACAGGAAAACCATTTGTTGTTGTATTAAATACAACTAATCCAGATAGTGAAAAGACTAAAAGTATTGTAAAAGATATGGTCGAAGAGTATGGTGTTCCTGTTCTTCCAATTAATGTTTTAAATTTAGAAAGGGTGGATGTAGATAAAATTATGACTGAAATTTTAAAAGAGTTTCCTTTAGAAGTAGTAAATATTCGTATGCCTAAATGGTTAAAACCATTATCGCAAGACGATAGTATTATTAAGGAAATATTAGACGAAGTTAACTCATCAATTAGTGAAAATGAAAAGATTGGTGAGTATGACACAAATAAAGTTTTATTTGAGTCGTCAGTTAACTTCGAACCAATTTTAAACAGCAATATCGAAATGGGTAGTGGTTCAATTACTTTCGATGTTCAAGCAAAAGAAGGATTATTTTATAAAGTTTTAAGTGACCAATGTGGAACTGAAATTAAAGATGACTATACCCTTGTGGCGAGTCTCAAAGATTTGACACAAGCAAAGAGAAAATATGACAAGTTGAATTCAGCCTTAGAACAAGTCGAAGAAACAGGTTATGGAGTAGTAATTCCAACAATAGACGAAATGGAACTTAAAGAACCTGAAATTTATCGTCAAGGTGGTAAGTGTGGTGTTAGACTTAAAGCGACTGCACCTTCTCTTCATATTATTAGAGTTGACGTAGAAACTGAAGTAAGTCCTATTATGGCAGGTTACGAGCAAAGTGAAGAAATGGCAAATTACTTAAGTCAAGAGTTTGAAAACAATCCAGAAGGCTTATGGAAAACTAATATGTTTGGTAAATCACTTGAAAGTTTAGTTGAAGATGGATTAAATAAAAAACTCAATACAATCCCACAAAATTGCCAAAACAAATTAAGAAAGACAATCGGTAAAATTGTAAACGACGGCAAAGGCAATTTCTTATGTATTTTAATTTAAAGCACTATTCAAGTGCTTTTTTGTTTATTAATACTAAGAACAATTCGCAAAAAATATAATTACAACACAAACTTTTTTGAGTTTTAATAAATAAGTTGTAATTTTTCAATAATTAGTTTATTAATAAAATATTATGACAAACTAAAACAAATAAATTTTCACTAAAACTCTTATTTTGTTATTAATTTTTATTTTCAAGTTTAAATAATATTACCTATTGACAGGTTGCGTTACAGGTGTTATAGTAAAGTTATGTTAGAAGGTAATTCAGAGAGAATGGATGAATTAAGAAAGAGTATAAAAAATATGAAAACATATTTTCCTCTTTTTTATAAATATTTCAATGATTTTTTAAGTATAGATACAAATATACAATTAATTTTCCGTTGCAATTTGTATTTAGATGAAATGGCTAGACATATGTATTGGTGTCAGTTTTTAGATTCTTCAGCCTTTAGTGGGTATAAATCAAATGTAAAAAATTTAAAATCTTATTTAAAAGTAGATGTTAACGTTAATGATAAGTTTTTAAAATTTAACGACGGATATTTTACTAACTTTGGTAGTGACTTTAAAAATTTCTTAAATGATGTGGAATTAGAAGCAGTTAGCGACCTTGCAATTTGTAAATACGATCTTAAATTATATGATAATAATGGACTAGGTGATTTCTTTAAATTCTTAACAAAGTTAACCAATAAAATCATAGAAGAATATGATAAAGAAGAGATAGAAATGTCACTTACAGAATACTTAAATTTAATTTTAGTTAAGAAGATGCGACAAGTTTTACAAAATGTTGATCAATTAGATACAAATATCATTGAACAAATTATAACTGACCGAGAAGTCTAAATTTTAAAAAATTTTACAAAATCTATTGACATTAAGTATTATGTTTGCTATACTAATGTCAGTTTAATAATTATCTTAAGCCAAAGACCACTAGTAGCCGTTAGGTGTAAATCTCGTGTAGGATAGATAAAGTCGATTATGTAAGTAGTTCCTTTTGTCTATGGCAAAAGGGATTTTTATTTTACTTGGCATAAGGAGGAAAAAGTGTCAGCAAATTTAGAAGTAAAGAAGACTGCTGTCGAGGAAATTAAGAATTTAATTAGTGCTTCTAAGTCAATCGTTTTGGTTGATTATAAAGGCATCACAGTAGAACAAGATACTGCTCTTCGTAAAACTCTCCGTGAGAACAACGTTAACTACAAAGTTATCAAGAACACTTTGTTCAAGAAGGCTTGTGAACAACTTGGCATCACCGGACTTGACGAGGCTTTAAACGGAACTACTGCTTTCGCTTTTGGCGCTGAAGATGAGACTGTTGCCCCTAGACTTGTGAAGAAAGCCACTAAAGATTTTAATACTCTTTCTATTAAGGCCGGTGTTTATAATAACGCTGGTGTTGATGCTAAGATGATTGAAACTCTCGCTTCTATCCCAGGAAAAGAACAACTTGTTGCTCAATTATTGTATGTCCTCAATGCACCTGTTTCAGGTCTTGCTCGTGCATTAAAAGCAATCGCAGAAAAGTAATCTTACTTTTCAGTTAAGACTTATATGAGTTTATCTCAAAAAATAAAAAGGAGAATATTATGACTACTCAAGAAATCGTAGAAGAAATCAAAACTAAAACTGCCGTTGAATTAAACGAATTAGTTAAAGCTTTGGAAGAAGAATTTGGCGTAAGTGCCGCTGCTGCTGTAGTAGCAGGTCCAGCCGCTGCAGGTGAAACTGCTGCTGCTGAAGAAAAAACTGAATTTACAGTTGAATTAAAAGAATCAGGAGCTAACAAAATTGCTGTTATTAAAGCAGTTCGTGAAGCTACCGGTTTAGGTTTAATGGAAGCTAAAGCATTAGTTGATGGTGCTCCAGCTGTTATTAAAGAAAATATGCCTAAGGCAGATGCTGAAGCTCTTAAATCAGCTTTGGAAACTGCTGGTGCTGTTGTTGAACTTAAATAATTCTTTATGCCAAAAAGGTATCGTTATCACGATATCTTTTTTTTGTTTATTTTTTTATTTTTAAAAATTTTGTAAAATTTTAAAAAAAGTTGTAAAAAACATTTGTGTTCTAAAAAAAATAGTGCTAATATAATTTTACCATTAAAGGTTAGAAATTCATCGAAAGATTAAAAGGGGTAAAAATGATGGAATTTATTGCAAACAATTGGTATTGGATGGTTGCTATTTTATTGGCTCTTATCGTTGTTCTTGTTATAATACTTGTTGTCATTTCTAATAAAGAAAAGAAATTGATGAACGATTACCAAGATAAGATTTTAACAATTGATAGCGAAAAAATCGAAGAAGAAATACCAGCAAAAAAGGTTGCTGAACCAAAGAGAACTACTGCTAAAAAAGTAGTGCCTAACTCAGCTAAAAAAGTTGAAACTAAAAAGGTAGAAGTTAAGGCTCCAGTTAAGAAAGTAGAAGCAAAGAAGCCTGCTGCTAAAGCCGAAGAAAAAAAGGTAGAACCTAAAAAAGAAGAAGTTAAGAAAACAGAAACTAAGACTCCAGCTAAGAAAGTTGAAGTTAAAAAGGCACCTAGCAAGAAAGTAGAAGCAAAGAAAGTAGAAACTAAAAAAGTAGAGACAAAGAAACCTGAAGTAAAGAAAGTAGAGACTAAAACTACTGCAAAGAAAGTTGAAGTTAAAAAACCTGTAGCTAAGACTACAGCAAAAGCTCCAGCAAAGAAAGTTGAAGCAAAGAAAGTAGAGACAAAGAAACCTGTGACTAAGGCTCCAGCTAAAAAAGTGGAAGTAAAGACTCCAGCTAAAAAAGTAGAAGCAAAAAAGCCTGTAGCTAAGACTACAGCAAAAGCTCCTGCTAAGAAAGTTGAAGTTAAAGTTTCAGCAAAAAAGGTTGAAACAAAAAAAGTTGCTACTAAGGCTCCAGCAAAAACAGCAGTCGCTACTAAAGCTCCAGCAAAGAAAACAGCAACAAAAACTAGCAGTACAAAGAAAGCACCTATAAAGAAAACAAAATAATTAAGAGACGACAAGTCTCTTTTTTGTTTAAGAACAACCAATAAAAATTTTATTAGAATTTTTATTTTTAAATTATAAAATTTACCTGAAATTATATAAATTTGATTTAAAAAATAGTTTTAAATTTTAGTAGACAAGTTAGATTTTTTTTGCTAAAATAATAAGAGATAAGGAGTCAATATGAAGTTCGTATTTTCTTGGTGGTTAATAGCAGCACTAATTGCATTGGTTGCAGTTGTGGTTTTGTTTGTTGTATTTGTCATGATGGATAAAAAAGATAAAAAAATAATTGACGAATTTATAAAAGAAAATTCACCTAAGGAAGAGAAGGCTTCCACTGACGAAAAATAAAATTACATAAATTTTAGATAATA
>JAZRUZ010000029.1:0-7114 GCA_045598895.1 Candidatus Onthoplasma sp.
AAAGATTTTAAAAAAGATGAAATAATTACAATTGATTACCACTCTGAAAACTTTCCGTCTTTTCTATATGATTTAAATTTATTAAGAGATAGACTTCAAAATTTTTTAGACAAGCAAATATATTTATGTTTAGATAACGAAAACACTTTAAATCAAATCAAAAAGATTTTTACTGATCTAAATATTAATTTTTCAACCAATAGTAATGCAAAAGGAATAATATTAACAACTTTAAATATTCCATACAATATTTGCTTTAATGACGAAAACAAGTTCTATATTGGTTCAACTAATTTCGCACATAAAAAAGAAGTAACGGGTACCAGAAAAGAAACAATCAAATATCTACCAAAAGCAGGTGAATATGTTGTCCACACCATACATGGAATAGGAAAATGTGAGGGTGTTGTTACAATAAATGCCGAGGGTGTAGACAAAGAATTCTTTAAAATACTTTATCGTGGTGGCGACATATTGTATGTTCCTTTTGAAAGTGCTGACACATTATCTCTCTATATGGCTGAAGGCAGTGTAAATCTAAACAAACTTGGTGGCAAAGACTTTACACAACAAAAGTTGAAAGCACAAAAATCAATAGAGGACATGAGTGGTGAACTTATTGAACTATACGCAAAGAGAAAGTCAGTTAAAGGTTTCGTTTACCCTGAGGACGATTACCTTTACACTGAATTTGAAAATGCTTTTGAATACGAGGAAACGCCTGATCAATTACAAGCCATTAAAGATGTAAAAAATGACATGAAGTCAGGAAAAGTCATGGATAGATTAATCTGTGGTGATGTCGGTTTTGGAAAAACTGAAGTTGCAATGCGTGCCTTATTTAAAGCAGTTGAAGCAGGAAAACAAGTAGCAATTTTAGCGCCTACGACCATACTTAGTCTTCAGCACTTTAATACCGTAGTGAAAAGGACAATTAATTTCGGCGTAAAGGCTGAAATGCTTAATAGGTTTAAATCAAGTAAGCAACAAAAAGAAATATTATCTGCATTAAAAGACGGCAAAATAAACGTAATTTGTGGCACACATAGATTACTTAGCGAAGATGTAAAATTTAATGATTTAGGTCTTTTGATTCTTGATGAAGAGCAAAGATTTGGAGTAAAAGCAAAGGAAAAAATAAAACAATTAAAAAATAATGTAGATGTTTTAACTTTGTCAGCAACTCCAATTCCAAGGACATTAAGTATGTCGCTAATGACAATTCGCGACATAAGCATTATTAACACTCCACCTGTCAATCGTCAACCTGTAAAAACTTATGTGCTTTGTTACAACGAAGAGCAAATTGCAACAGCAATAAGAGATGAAATTAATCGCAATGGACAAGTTTTAATTGTTTACAACAACATTGAAAATATTTATAAAGTTGCAAATAATTTAGAAAATTTAATCCATGACGAACGTGCACACTTCGACGTCGCTCATGGACAAATGACTGAAGATCAATTAGAAAAGGCAATAAATAGGCTATATAACGGCGAAACAAATGTGTTCGTCTCAACAACTTTAATTGAAAATGGTGTCGACCTTCCTAAAGCAAACACTTTAATCGTACTTGACGCCGACAAACTTGGACTTAGTCAAATGTATCAACTTCGTGGTAGAGTTGGTCGAAGCACAATCCAAGCATACGCATATTTCACTTATTATAAAGAGAAATTCCTTACAGAAGAAGCGTCAAGTAGACTTCAAGCAATTGCTGAAAACACTGACTTAGGTTCTGGCTTTAAAATTGCTATGCGAGATTTACAAATTCGTGGCGCAGGAGAATTGCTTGGTAAAACTCAACACGGACATATGATTCGCATTGGTTACGACATGTACACTAAGATTTTGAATGACACTTTAAAGAAACTGCGTGGCGAAAAAGTTGAAATCGAACGAGATATTAAGATAGATATTGCTGTTAGTTCAAAAATTCCCGACTCATTTACAACTGACGAAACTGAAAGGCTAAAAATAATTGCAAAAATTTCAAATATAACCAACAAAGATGACGCAAGAAATACTTTAAACGACTTATTAAAACAATATGGAAAACTCCCAAATGAAATTTATCAACTTGTAAATATTGCTTTAATTAGGAGTTTGGCGATAAAACAAAATGTCAAATCAATAACTCTCACAAAGACTAAAAAGTCAATATGTTTTTATAATGATATCGACATTACAAAATTAATTAAACGCGTTGATAGATTTAAGTCCTTCAAGTTTGAAAACACAAATTCACCTACTATTTATCTAGAAAATTCAGAGTTTAGCGTAGAAACCTCGATAAAATACCTAATTGAGTTCTTGCATTCTTAATTTATAAGGCGTTTAGCCCATAAAACTCTTGCAATTTTTCGCATAATTTATTATAATATATATGTTTGATATTGTCTTAAAACAAAGTAAAACTATATATTATAATTTTTTATTAAAAAGTCTATAATTCTTATAATGGAGATAAAATGAAAAAACTTACATGCTTAGCATTATGCTTAATGTTGATATTTATTGGTGCACTTACAGGTTGTGCTGGCTTCTCTATAAATCGCGTAAGATTTTATAACGAAGTACTAGCAAAAGTAGGTGAACAAAATATAACTCGTTTCGATTTACTCACTGCATATAATTCATATGGTGCAAATTATTATATGAATCAATTAAATCAAGGTGAAAAAGAAGCGCTTAATAGTACTCTCGATCTACTAATTGATAGAGAAAGTTTATATCAATATGCGTTGGATAACAAAAATGAAATCACTGACTATCAAATTAAAGATTATCAAATGAATGATATAATTAAAGATATTTATTCAAGTCTTGATGATCAAATGGCAAAATATTTAGAAAAAGCAAAAGTCGTTTTAAATATTGAAACAAAATCTAACGACATAGATACCACAGAAGAAGAAACAAAGTTGCGTGAAAATTATAAATACAAAAAAAGAGCAACTTTAAATGCTGACGGGTCAATTGAATATATTGTACCTAAAGTAGAGCCTTTTGAACCTATTATCGATGAAAGTTATTTATTAGATTATACAAAAGATGGAATTATTGAACTAATTAGGACAACTTATTTTGATAAATATTTTGATAGTTTAAAGGATAAATGTTTTAGTGAAAACGACGCAGTCAAGTTATTTAACAAAATCAAAAACTTCTTCTCAAACGACTTAATAAACTACGAATATTATTTAAGAGAAAACAATAAGCCTTTTAATAAAGTCCAAAACGACTTATTTGATAGATACTTCAAAAGAACGCTTGACAGCGAAATTAAATCTCAATATTTAACAAATGTTCAAAATTATTATTTATCTAAACCAGAAAATTTAAGTGTAGATAAATTAAAATTATATTTTGATGAAACAATTGCTAGTCAACATTTTGAATACGCTACATCTAGCGATATTTCTTCTTACAAAGCAAAAATGAAAAATATTTCTACAAATGGTGATTCTGTTCTATATCATCCTGAGGAAATAGACACACAATATGGATACTTCCTTCACACATTAATTAGTTTTACTGACGAACAAAAAAATAAGTTGGCAAAATATGAAAAAGGTAGTGATGATTACAACCGAACTCTAACTGAAGTTTTTAGAGAATTAGATTTAGCAAATATTATTTTAGAATACAACACAAACGTTTTAAAATCTAACAATCAACAATGGTCGTACGAAGATAAACTTGATGCATTTATTGACTTTATGTTTAAATACACAGGTGACAAAGCGACTCTTGACCCTGCCATGCCATATGTGGTAGGTTCTTATGATAGTTCTAAAGGTGAAACTTTCTCTACCAATAGTAGTATGGTTGAAGCCTTTACTAATGAAGCAATAAAACTGATGAAAAATAAAATAGACGGAACTATGTCTACACCAAATATTAACGATACTAGCAGTCTATGTATTACCGAATACGGAATTCACTTTGTTTTCTATGTAGGTGATGTTAATAAATTTGATTTTAATTATGACGAAAAAACTAAAGCATATATTGAACTTGCAGATCCTAACGTAGATCCAGACGAAAATTATAATTTGTATTATAAGAAAATTAATCCTATTATTGATAAAACCTTCTTTGATTGTTTGTTCGATGCAGTATATCCAGCAAGCAGTGATTCAGTATACTCATCAAATACAGGTTATGCTGATGAAGAAGAAAGATTAATTAACTTATCAAAGCAAGACCATAAAGTAGTAAAATACACTACAAAAATTAATTCAACAAGTACAAATTTAAAATAAAGAAAAGTTGCAAATAGCAACTTTCTTTTTTATATCTATATGAATATTAACTAATTTTTTACACAATATATGATTAGCAAAAGGAAATGAATATTACCTTTTCAAGATTATAATCATAAAAAAGGAGAAAGAAATGGCAAACACAAAGACTAAAGTTTCAGGCTCAACGATTGCAATTGCAGTACTTTCAATTTTGTTGGTAATTGCAATTGGAGTAGGAATTGCGTTAGCATACTTCACTGCTCAAACTTCTGTTGAAGGTACGATCACATTAGGCAATCCTGTTACGGTTAGTATAACTCAAGGAGGTGCTGTAGCGACTTCTCTCACATTTGACGAAACTGCTTTACCAGGTAGTGTCTACTCACAATCTATTGGTATCAGTGCACCTGCTCAAATGACTGAAGCCTTGATGAGAGCAAAACTCACAATTACAAACACAGACGGTGCTACAACTAACGTAACTGCTACTGCTACAGATGATTGGACTTTGGCTGAAGACGGCTACCACTATTATGAGGGTACTGTTAATGCAAACGATGACGTGGATTTTATTACGGAAATTACAATTCCTACAACTCTAACCAACGACGACGCTAACAAAACCTACACAATCGAAGTAGTTGTTGAAACTATTCAAAAAGCCAACAATGCTGCAAATTCGGTTTGGACTACTGCTCCATCATCATGGATTGAAACATATTCACCTGCAGCAACATAAAAAAAGGACTATTGTCCTTTTTTTTATTTTATTCCTAAATCAATATAGTCGTTAGGGTTAACTAGGTTGCCATTGACTTTCATCTCTAAATGAAGATGAACTTTAGAATTTAATTCTTGTGCCATAGTTTCTCCAGCCGTACCAATCACTTGACCAGCAATTACTTTATCGCCAATACTGACGACACTAGACTCTAATGATTTGTAGATAGATACTAACCCGTTTTTGTGGCTAATTTCAACTACTGTACCTTCGAGATAATTAGTATAAACGTTTGAAATTGTTCCGTCTGTGATTGCCATAACTGACCTATCTTCGCCAGATAAGAAGTCTACTGCTCTATGAATTTCCCATTGTTTCATTGTGTCGTTGTATTGCAATTCACTACCAGAATAGTCTTTAATAATTGTGGCATTTTTCATAGGCACAACATAAACAGCACTTGCTACTTCAACGCTTGTGTTGCTGTTATTTTTTACCTCACCTCTTGTCATGAATGCAATTGCACACGCAACTGAAATTATAAGTAATCCAATAATTGTAGCGTAAATATAAGTATAAATTAAATTTTTCTTTTGAGAATTAGTAGTCTTATTCATTTTTCCTCCTCTCAATCTCAATATTTGCCTAAAAATTTTATTTTATACATTAATAAGCTCCCAAAATCAACGGCCAACCAACTACAGAACTAACGCCATCAAAACTTATTTGCACATTTACAATTTCGTTATCTTTTGTAATATTTTTGTTTATCAAATTAGAATATCCATAAATTATAGTTAATCCATCAACAAATTCTGTAAATTTAACAGAACAATGTAATCTTTCAAGTATATAAATCGGCTCGCAGTCTAATTTCATGCTTTCACCAATAATATTCTTTTCTTTATTTTTTGATTGATAGCAAAATCCTAAATCAATACCATCTTTACACTCTTCAGTAGTAAAACACGTATATTCGCCAACAAACACATCGCTCAACGAAAAATTGTTTTGTGTAAAACTACTTAAAAAAAGAAAAAACATTGTAATTATGATAAGGATTTTTTTCATAATTCAATGTTTGTCAAAAATTTAACTTTTAATCATAGTAATTTTATTTTAAATCGAATACATTATATAAGTACAAATATGCAAGAAAATCGTCACTATACGCGCAATAATTTTTAATTTTTTTCACTAGTTCTTTTAATTCTTCTTCACTATATTCAATGTTAGAAAATTTTTTTATTTCATTTTTGTAATGAGCAATGGACTTTAACAAAATTGGACCATTTATTTTTAAATTATCTAATGTAACAGTATCATTTAGCAATTTGTAACTTTTATCTATTAGTTCCATATTTTCTCTATTAAATTTATATAAATCAATTAGCATTAGATTGTTTTTCATTACTCCGTTAATTAATACAATTATCGCATCTAGCAAAATCAAATCAACTGCGACTAAATCTTTATAACAAATGTCTGTTTTAGATAAAATGTCCAAGTCTATTAAATTTAGATTTTCATTTTCCTTTAATAAGTTAAATGAATTATCTACAGTATACGCTTTGTCATAAATAAAATTTATAAAATCGTTAGATTGTTCATTTAAAACACTTTTTAACGAATTTAAAAACATTGAAAAATAAACCGAACAAAATAGCCTATAGTCTATCTTTTTATTTTTAAGAAAAACAAAATTTTCTAGATAGATTTTACCTTTGTTAGTAAAGTATGGGAAGTAAAACTCGTCCATAGGTATAATAATGTTTACAAAGTCGCTAAATTCTATATTTAAACTCAAAAATTCACAAGCATCTAGCAAATAAATAATAGCCTTATACCCATTATTAACTTCACTAATGTAATTTTCTAAATTTACAACGTTAAAAATACAATCTTCTTTAATAAGTTCATGGATATCGTCAATATAAGTTTGTGATGCATATTTTCCTGCAATTACTAATACCTTTTGATACTTTGCGCTCTCTCTAATTAATTTCTTTATATTATATTCTTCAAAAAAATACATAATTTAAATTTAACTCGATTTTTACATTTAAAATACGAAAAACTTAAGACTTTTGTTATCATTTTTTCTAATTTTGTCAATTTCGACGTTTTTACTTTACTTTTT
>JAZRUZ010000030.1:0-24451 GCA_045598895.1 Candidatus Onthoplasma sp.
TTTTAAATATCTTTTTATAAATCCTATTAAAATAATTGTGTTTTGATTTTTTATTATATATAATTTAATTATGGCAAAAGATTATGTTTCTAGTATGAATAGAAATATCAAGTTAAGTCCAACATATTTGGCTTTAACTTATGATGTTTTGTTTGTGTGGGCAATTTCCACCATGTTTTTTTCAAACGTTAAACATATATCTTATTCGCAAATCGTGGCACTTGATTCAATACTTATGGCTTTTGGTTGTATAATGTGTATACCATTAAACAAATTATTAAGTAATTTTTCTTCAGTATTTAAAAGTAGGATTGGTGCTATTTCGTATGCTTTTTATATCTTACTCTGTATAATTGGCACAGAGTATTGGGTATTTGTAATTGCTCAAATTTTTTTGGCTTTTGCTTATGTTATGAATGGAGTCAATTCTAATGCAATACTTGCAGACTCACTTAAAAGTGTAAATAGGTCGAAAGAATATGAGAAAATTTATGGCAGTGCGATGACAATCCACTATGCCATTGAAACAATTGGCGCAGTAGTGGCTACTTACCTTTATCAAATCAATCCTTATCTTGCATATTTTGTGTCCCTTGGTTTAGTCGTAGTTTCAGTTATAGAATCATTCTTTTTTAAAGATACAGAAATGCCTAAAGAATATTTAAAGACAAAGGAACCTATAAAGAAAGAACAACCTGATAAATTAAAAACTATTTTGTCTTCTTGGTTCTTAATTTCTTTACTTATTTTCATGTTCTTCTTTAGAGGAATTTTGTCTGTTGTTGGATCTGGATTTAAGATTTATCTTCAAGAGGCAATTGGAGCAGGTGTTATTCCTGTATGGCTGTTCGGTTATATATATGCAGGAAGTAAACTTGTCACTGCAATTTCAAGTAAAATTCAATTTAAGTTAAATCTTAGATATGGTGTTCGCCTTGTTATTATTTTAATGGGTCTAACAATTTTATCTTTCTTAGGTTGTGGATTGATTTATTTAATTAGTCCTTATTCTATAGTGAGTTTGATTTTAATTATCGTATTAAGTTATATTGGAACGGCTCTAAAAAGTCCTGGTTGTATCTTGGTTAACAATTATATGAATGTTTGCGTTAAGGAAAAAAACAGAGATACTGCCTTTTCAGTTAGAATTAGCGTTGAATATTTAGGTTACGCAATCATTAGTGCTATTTACTCAATGCTTTTAGGTATAACTAACGACCATTATGGTTGGACGAATGTTTATTATGTTTTGATAACAATGATTCCAGCATTAATTGCAACGACTTTATTTATTCGATTTATAATTAGAGAATATAGCAGTAGAAATACTATTATTAAAAGAGAATATACAGAAGACTATGACGACATTTAAAAAACACTAGATTAACTAGTGTTTTTTCATTGGTGAAATATGCAGTCTTATTTCGAAAAGAACTAAACGCTGGCATAGGCCTATTGCACTCCATCAAAGTACCCTCATAGCACATACTGTATCCTTCTTAATGCTGCTACCTTCCGGTCCTGACATGATTCGATGGGCAATATTGTATAAGACCTTAATTTCAACATACATTAAACCTACTCAACACGCTTAAATTCAGTCCTGATAAAACGATAAACCTCGCTAAAGTGGATTGCGAGTATAGGGCACCACTAGCTCCCCGTCTAGCACATTTCGATTATATTATATCGTAAAACAATTATTTTTACAAGTAGTTTTTTAAAATTTTAAAAACTTAATTGTTTTACTTTTATTAGGGAACAACAAAAAACAGCATATTTTTAGTTAATTTGTTAAATATGATTGTAAATAGATTTTAAATTTGATATAATTTACAAAACGAAAGGAGAAATCATGACAAAGAACTCTAATTCTGAGAGATTTATAACTGCTTACAATAATATCGATTATAGTTTACGAACTATTTATAATTTCAAGAGAAGCATGACTTATACAGATGTTATTAGAAGAAGTGTTATGCTTAATTCAATTGTAAGAAAATATGAGGAGGATTTAATAGATTTTGGCAGACTTCGTAACGCTATTATTCATCAAGGAAATAGTCGTTACACAATTGCTGAACCTCATGATGATATAGTGAAAAAAATAGAGCTGTTGGCTGCTATTATTAGTGAACCACCTAAGGCAATAGATAAAGTTGGTAATGCTGAAGTTATGACGATTTCTCCTGAAATGAAAATTGGTGAAGCAATCGAACTTATCTATAGAACAGGATATTCAAATCTACCTGTTTATGAAAATGGTTCATTAATTGGAATTTTAAATGGCAGAAAATTAATAAATGTCATAGGTGAAAAAATATCAAACAAAGAAAATGTGCAAGATGTTATAAACACAATGACTGCAAAAGATGCTCTTAGTGATATGGGTGACGACTATTATTATATTATTGCTGACGAAAATATTTCTATCAACGAAGCCATGACTTATTTTGAAAACAATAGAAAACTTGTAATTATTTTGATAACAAAGACAGGAAAAGAGACTGAAAAACCTTTGAAAATTATCACTGCTTTTGATGTTATCGATATGAAGAAAATTTTGGACGTTTATTAATGAAAATCGCAACTAATTGGACTGAATATAAAGTTTTATCCACAGCGAATGGCGAAAAATTGGAATGCATTGGTGGATATACTTTTTTGCGTCCTGATCCACAAGTTATTTGGAACACTGATAAAAAATTATCTACAAAAGTTGATGCGTGTTATAAGAGAACTGAGAATAAATCAGGTAGTTGGAAGATGTCTAATAAAATGCCTAAAAATTTCGTAATTGAAAGAAAAGGTGTAAAATTTCACATTGAACCTATGAGTTTTAAACATATTTGTCTATTTCCAGAACAGGCTGTTAATTGGGACATGATGACTGATTTAATTAAAAAATCTAATCGACCAATCAAAGTTTTAAATTTATTTGCATATACCGGTGGAGCAAGTATTACATGCGCTTTAGCAGGAGCAAGTGTTACACATGTTGACGCTGCTAAAAGTATGAACGACATCGCGAAAATCAATGCAAAATTAAATGGAATTGACAATATTAGATACATATTAGATGATTGTGTGAAATTTGTTGAGCGAGAAATTCGTCGAGGCAACAAATATGATGCGATAATTATGGACCCACCATCTTTTGGTAGAGGACCTAAAGGTGAGACTTGGAAGATTGAAGAAAACATTTTTGATTTTGTAAAACTTTGTGGTCAAGTATTAAGTGATAATCCACTATTTGTGTTGATTAATAGTTATACTACAGGACTCCAACCTACAGTTATGGCAAACATTTTAAATACAACTATAATTGGAGGGAAAACTGAAGCCTACGAAGTTGGTCTTCCAACAGAAGAAGATGGCGTAGTTTTGCCATGTGGTTGCAGTGCAATTAAGATTTTTTAAGGACAAATTATGGAACCAAATATTATTTATGAAGATAAACAAATTATTGTTGTTGTGAAGCCACAAAATATTGGTGTGCAAGAAGATGACAGCAAAGATGAGGATATGCTCACTATTATTAAAAATTTTATTAAAGCAAGAGATAACAAACCAGGCAATGTCTTTTTGGGATTAGTACATAGACTCGATAGACCAACCGGTGGAGTTATGGTGTTTGCAAAAACAAGTAAATCAGCAAATAGGCTTAGCGAAGAACTAAAGAAAAAAGAATTACATAAAAAATATTTTTGTGTAGTTAATGGTAGACCTAGACAAAATTTTGATAAATTAGTTACATACTTAAAGAAAGATGAAAAAACCAATACAGTTTCAATTGTGCCAAAACTAGAAAATGGCGCAAAAGAAGCAATTTTAGAATATGAGTTAATTGAAAATAAAAAAGATTTGTCACTTGTTGACGTTAATTTAATTACAGGCAGAAGTCATCAAATCCGTGTTCAAATGGCTAAACAATTAAATACTCCAATTTATGGTGACTTTAAATACGGAGATAGAGAGCATGGTGGAAACTTGGCCTTGTGGGCTTATGAATTGGTGTTTAAACATCCAATTACAAAAGAAACTATGCGTTTTAAAGTAGCGCCAGACTATGACAATCCTGCCTTCAATTTATTTAAAACAGAGATCGAAAAAATAATTGGATAAATATTAAATTTAATTCACAGATTTACGATATTGTCAATAGTTTTTGCTAAAATTTTGTTAAGAAAATTTTTAAAAAAGATATTGACTATAATGCTAAATAATGGTACAAATACTTATGTAAAAAAAAGATAAGTTTTTACTAAAAAATAATTTTAAAGGAGAATCTAATGAACAAATTAGCAGTTTTTGAATTAGGGGTAAACGACGTTAAACTTACGATTTATAATTACACGACAACAGGTTTTTTTACAACTGATCAACAAATTGTAGAGCCTGTTAAAATTATTCAAGATATGGAACGTGATGGTTATATTAAACCTACACGTATTCAAGAAACTATTTCTATTTTAAAAAATTTAAGAAAGATAATTGATAAAGAAAAAATTGACAATACTGTTTGTTATGCTACGCCAATTTTATCAACAGCAAGAAATCAAATTGCTTTCTTAGATGAAATTTATAAGACAGTTTCTTTATACTTCAAAATATTAAGCGAAGAGGAACAAATTTCTGCTTTGCATAGTGCAATTTTATATTCGTTTGCTATGTCACGTGGGGTGATAATGCAAGTTGGCGAATATTCAACAGAGATTATTAAATTTAATCGTAGAGTAGTTACAAACAGTGCAATTTTATCTATTGGTACTCAAACACTATTAAATGAATTTGGGGAAATCAACATGGCAGATATCATGGACAAGACTGTTGAAAAAGTAACTAGCGAACTTAAAAAATTAGATTGGCTATACAGTCTTGAAGAAGAGAGTGAATTCTTTGGAGTCGGAGATATTTTTACGTCACTTGGAAAACTATCTAGAAAGTCAACTCACTATCCACTAGACTTGGCGCACAATTATGAAGTAACAACAACTAATTTTCAAAATGTGTATAACCTAATTAGAGGGTTAGATGGGGATAAGGCTAAGAAACTTAAAGGTGTGTCAGATAAACGTGTTGACTCTTTGGCTGTAGGCTTTGCAATCATTAAATCAGCATATAACGAATTTGTTCGTGATGGATTTAAAGTGTCAACAAATGGCGAAAGATATGGAATTGTGGTTAGAAATTTGTTTGGACAAACAAACGAAAAACCTTTACTAGATATTTTAGGTTATTCATTAAGTTCGATTAACGAATTTTATCCAACAAATGTTAATGGCGACAACAATTATGCTTTATCTGTAATTTTGTACAAGCAATTAAAAGTTTTACACAAATTATCTCGTCCTTATGTTAAAGTGCTACGAATAGCTGCTAGTTTATGTATGGCAGGTAAAAGGATTTCATTTGAAAATTTCGTTAAAAATAATTTCCCTGTTATTGTAAATAGCGACATTTACGGAGCAAGTCATAAGGATATTGTTTTAGCAGGATTTGTTGCGAGCAGTCAAAACATAGATGACTTTAGTTTGTCTGATTGGGTTAGATATAAAGATATAGTTACTGAAGAAGATTTAGATGCTGTGAAAAAACTAGCCATTATTATTAAAATGTCTACTATGATGAACATCACAAATTCAAATGCAATCAAAGATGTAGCTTGTGATGTTTTAGGTGACACTGTTATTCTTAAGACTGAAGTAGAAAAAGATGCTACTTTAGAAATTAGTCAAGCCATGTCTATCGCTGGTGACTTTAAAAAAGTGTTTGGAAAAAATTTACAAGTTTTGTAGGGGTATATTATGTTTTCTATAGATATTGCTTTAAAATTAGGAGCAAACGAAATCATTGTTTACAGAAAAGGGGTTGGAATTATTGCAAAAGTTCCAGCCTATCTTGCAGTTGTTGAAAAAGGTAAAAGAATGTCTGTTAAGGCTGTAGGAAAAGAAGCTGAGGAAATGTTCCTTAATGGTAGTAGCAATATAACAATATATCAACCAATCAAAAATGGCGAAATATTAAATGAAAAAAAAGCAGTTGTTTTATTTAACAAAATTTTAGAGGAAACTCTTAATGACAAATTTTTGTTAACAAAATTACATTGTTTAGTTTGTGTCCCATCTGCACTAACTGAAGATAATTTGCTTATTATTAAAAGAGTTCTTTTAAATAGTGGTGTAACACATGTTGAATTTGTACAAAATGCTGTTTGCGTTTCAAAGTATTTAAATTTACCTGAAGAAAATCAAATTATGGTGGTTGATATTGGTAAAGGTATGACCGATATGTCTATTACGTCTCAACAGAGTTTTGATTTCGGTCGTGTGTACTTTATTGGTGGCGAAGACATGGATAAAAGTATTACAACATTTATTGAAGACAATCATGATTTGTTGGTTAGCGATTTGACTAGCGAAAGTATAAAAAATGAAATTGCTTCACTTTACGAACGTGACCTATATAGAACTGAATATGTTGGTATTGATAAAGATGGCAAGTTTATGTATCACGACATAACAGCAAGTGAAGTTAGAGTAGCACTTCTTTCAATTTATGAAAAGATTATGAAGAAAATAGATGAAGTGATGTCAGAACAAACTAAAGAAGTACAATTCAATATTAACAACAATGGTATAGTGTTCGTTGGTGGTGCTAGTCAAATACAAGGATTATTCGAATTTGCGTCAAGTAAATTAAAGTATCCTGTTATTGTAGCTGAAGAACCAGATGATGCTGTAATTTTAGGTGCAGGAAAACTACTAAATGAAAGGTCTCACTTAACTATTGAATTATAGAAGATTTTGGCTTTTAATGACGAAGATAAAATTTTATAATATTTTATCTTTGTTTTTTTTTGCCTTTATGATATTTTTTTATTAGGAGTTTATATGGCAAGAGTTATTGTGTTGACTTCTGGTAAAGGTGGAGTTGGTAAAACTACTATTACAGCGAATCTAGGAATTCAGTTGGCAAAAAAGAATTTTAGAGTGTGTTTAATTGACATGGATATTGGTTTAAATAATCTTGATGTAGTTATGAATGTTGATGATAGAGTTTTATACACTTTCACTGATATTCTTGAAAATAAGTGTAGAATTAGAGAAGCCTTAATTCAAGACGATTATATTCCAACCTTGTATTTACTTTCTACAGGAAACTTGAACAACAATTTAACGTTTACGTTGTCACAAATACGAAGTGTTATTGACGGATTAAGAGAATTGTTTGATTTTATTTTAATCGATTGTCCAGCAGGAATTGACGCAGGCTTTAAACGTGCAGTTAGTTGCGCTGATGAAGCCTTAGTAATAACTACACCACATTTATCTAGTTTACGAGATGCTGATAAGGTAGTTACAATTTTAAATAGTTATGGCATCACTAATTTGCGTTTTGTTGTCAATAGAGCAAGGGGAGATTTAATGCAAGACAAACTAATGTTTGACGTCTACGATATAGGCAAAACGTTAAACATAGATTTTGGCGCTGTTATTCCAGAAGATGACAAGGTTATTGTAATGAAAACTAGTGACGCCGATAATTATAAAATTCCACTTTATAGAGCAAGTGAAATTCTAGCACACAACATTATAACAGGCGAAAAGAAATTATTTGATTGTACGTACAAATATAGGGGAGTAGTTGGGAAAATCAAAAAGTTATTAAAAAGGAGTGTTTAATGGACTTAAATAAACGTCTTGAAACGATGATAAATAGGAACAAAGCCAACAATTTTCAAATAATTTCTAGCATAATCAAATCAGATTTCTATTATTTAATTAGTAATTACTTTGAAGTTGACTTAAATGATATTGTTGTAAATATTGAAAATCAAAACAATAAGTACGAAATTAAAATTAAATGTCAGGGTGATAGAATTAAAAATCTACAAATATTGCCAGAATAATGACTTTAAATAAACATATAAATAGATATGAAGAAATTTAAACTTGGAATTAGTTTTTTACTTTTAGTTATTTTAAGCCTTTGCACTGAAAACTTTTTGGGTTTAATTAATTATTTGTCAGCTCTTTCAATTCACGAATTATCACACATTTTTGTTGCAAGTAAACGAGGCTACAAATTACAGAAATGCAAACTTGATATGTTTGGTTTACAAGTTGAATTAGATGACTCAATTAGTGACAATGATAGTTTTGCAATAAACTTAGCAGGTCCTTTAACAAATTTATTTTTGGTGTTAGTTTGTCTTGCAAGTTTCTATTTAATACCAGCAAGTTTCCCTATATTGAACAACTTTTGTATCGCTAATTTAGTCCTTGCAATATTTAATTTACTTCCTCTTAGACCACTTGATGGCGGGAAAATATGTTTCAGTTTATTTAAAAACAAAAGCAAATATAAATTATTTGATAAAATAGTAAAACTAATTTTAATTATTTTATCTAGTATGGTTTTTGTTTACTCGTGTATAATAAAACAAACTAATCTCTTCTTTGTTATTTTCATATTGTTTGTTCTTAGTTGCAAAGAAGAGAAACCAACTTTTTCTCTAATTAAATATAGAAAACCAAAGGCTTTTGAGTCGGTTGAAATAATCAAAATAGGTAGAGAAATTACACTAATAGACATGATAAAAAAAATAAAAAAATCACGTTATACCATTTTCTTTTGTTTAGAAATCAACAAGCATTATATCGATGAGGATAGTGTTATTGACTTAACTCTTATTTATCCATTGGATACAAAATTGTCAACAATTAAGGAATTTAATTAAGTTAAATTCACTTAAAGCATTGACATTTTTTTTTATGTTTGCTATAATAAGCGCGTAGTACCACATTGAACAGGTCGGAAATTCCTTCGGGATACCTTAAAAGTGAGTCTTATTTTAGGAGGTAACTAAATGTACGCAATCGCTAATATTTCAGGAAAACAATATAAAGTTGAAGTTGGCGCTACTATTCTTGTTGATAGACTTAGTGCAGAAGTTGGTGAAGTTTTATCTTTCCCAATTGCTATGCTTATTGATGACAAAAAAGTTAGTGTCGGAAATCCTGTAGTTAAAGACGTAGTTGTTAAGGCAAAAGTTTTATCTCACGTTCAAGACAAGAAAATTGTCGTTTTTAAATACAAAGCAAAGAAGAACGAGAGAAAGAAACAAGGTCATAGACAACCATATACAAAGATTTCAGTTGAAAGCATAGGTTAATTTATGATTAACATTTCAGTCGTTAAGGATAACGAAAAAATTTTAAAAATAGAAGCCGTTGGCCATTCAGGTTATGCTGATTATGGCAAAGATATAGTTTGCAGTGCAGTGTCTACAATTTTAGAAAGTTTAATTAATGGACTTACTGAGGTTGTAAAAGTAGACGCAAAATTTAAAATAGATGAATCAAAACCTAATCTTACTGTTGAGGTAGACAAAGATTTACCTAATGAAAAGATGAAGGAAGTTCAAATTTTAATGAAAACTGCTTATCTCGCATTAAAAAGCGTTGCTTCTGAATACACTAAATTTATAAAAATAGGAGAGCAAAATGATTAAGTTTAATATACAATTATTTGCGCACAAGAAAGGTGGCGGTAGCACTAAGAACGGACGTGATAGTCAATCTAAACGTTTAGGTGTTAAGACCGGTGATGGACAATTCGTTCACGCAGGCGCAATCATCGTTCGTCAAAGAGGAACAAGAATTTATCCTTCTACTAATGTAGGTTGTGGTAAAGATTATACTTTGTTCGCTTTAATTGATGGTATTGTAAGATTTAAGAAAGACGGACGAGGTCGTAAGATCGCTATTGTTGAAGCAAAGATATAGAAAAAACTCTAGAAATTTCTAGAGTTTTTTGTTATTGTGTAAACAATAAAACGTAATCTCGTAAGAGAATTTTTTCATGAGAATAAATTTAATTTATTTTGTAAATTTTATTTCATTATTTAACATATTTTTGTTTTATTTATAATTATTCGTTTGTGTTATTTTAAGAACCTTTTATCAAAATGCTGTTTAAAAGATAAAATAGAACAAATAGTGATATTTGAAATATAAGCAAAGATAAATATCAAAACTAACCAAAATTTTACATAATTAAAAGCAAGACTTATAATCAATCCTGAAGTGATAACTAAAGCAATTATTAGAAAATATAATAACATTTTATAATTTGACTTTTCAACTTTTAATTGTTTACTAGTGTCTTTATCTTCGATTTCAATTGTTGTCGTCTTTTCAGGTATATCGAATAATCTATTTCCAAAATGAGATAGTTTGATTTCAGCAACAAAGTCTTTAGGTAAGAATTGAAGTTTTTTGCTTGCAAAACTATCATCTATTTTAAAAAGTGATTTTACATATATATTATATGCTTTGTTATAAATCTTTTCAAAAAAGTTATAATTAGGTTTAACATTTACAATTTTACTTTTATCATCTATGCATAAAATAAAACGATTTAATAGTTCGTTTGTCAAATCTAAACTTGTATAGTAAACGATGGTATCTGTTGCTTCGGTAGATGAGAGTATTTGACTTACAATTTTACTCATATTTTTTGTATAAACTGCATTTATGGTATATCCATAGGTCGTGAATAAATTTTCTAAATTTGCTTTAACAACAAAAATTATGTCGTTACCAAATCTATTACGCAAGGCATCTACTTTTTTTGTTATACCATTTATGCTATCTACTACACAAATAATTTTCATATTACCCCTTTGTTATTATTATAGTAAAAAATTAAAAAAAACTAAAGCAAAATTAAAAAGTTTTTCAAAAAACGAACAAATTATTTTTGTTCGTTTTGTTGTATTTTTTTATTTTGCTTTTCTAATTTTCTTTTTTCTTTCAATTCTTTATTATATGCTGGAGTTTTCTTAACCAATGCTCCCCAAAGGATTATTCCAACTTGAAGAGGAATTCCTATTAGATAAATAGGCCAGATATTAATATTAAATTGTAATAGTTGAAGGTGCAATCCTAATAAAGAAATCCAAGAAAGGATAGTGAGTAATGGGAACAGGTATCTTGTTCTTCCCCAAATTGCATTAAAGATGATTAAAACGATGCTAGTTGCAGGTATTGACCAAATAAATACAAGAGGGTAAGCAATATTTGCAACTATAAGTAATGTTATGAAAACTACAGTTGCTAACAACCAAACAGCGCTTGCGCTCATTAAGGTTATAATTAGATGAGCAGGGAACATTCGAGGAGGTTTAGTTTTAGTTAATGTGTTTTTATTTGAGTGTTCGGTAGTTGTTAAGTAGTCTATAGTTACTCCATAAAAAGATGCTAAATTATAAAGTACATCAATACTAGGTAAGGAGTCGCCAGATTCCCATTTTGAAATAGATTTGTCACTATAGTTAAATTGTTCAGCAAGTTCGAGTTGGGTTAACTTTTTTGCTTTTCTTAAGTCTAACAAGTTTTTTCCAACAATCTTATTGATTTCCTCCATGTTTGCTCCTTTAAATATATCCAAAAGTATTATACTATAATATTATGAAAAATCAAAACAATTTAATACAATTCTAAAAATTTTAGAGTAGATTACCTTAATTGGAAAATAAAAAATCAATAAAAAAAGGAACTAAAGTGTTCCTTAAATTTTCTTAAAAGATTTATTTTCAAATTTTGTTAAGCCCATAATATTATTTACAGGTATACAGAAACTAATTCCATTTCCTTTTTCTTGTAAGTGTGTCCTGTCGCTTATTTCTTGCATTACTTTTTTGCGAATCGACTTTTTTACAACAATTAAAATAATTTCCTTTTCGCCTTGGATTTTAACTCCACCTAAAAATGTATCTTTTTGAGGATTAGCAAAAATACCACGTCCGTATAATACAGTTGCGCCACTAGCGCCAGCGTCCCTTGCTGCATCAATTACGAAATCAGCATATCCACGGTTTATTATTGCGATTATCATTTCACATTGTTCTTTTTTGTTTGCTATTTTAATATTATTTTCCATTTTTACCTCCGTTAACAATTTGGAACAAATCACTACTTATTGCATCGACAGGTGTAGTAAACACAATTCCTTCGTATGACTCTCTATTTATTGCAGAATTTAGAAGATAACATATTTTTTCACTATCTGTTGAGTTTACGAAACTAATTAATACATCTTTTTCAATTATACTAAAACCAAAGATGTCGCCAATTTTAGATTTTGCTGTGCCGTTACCAGCAAGTAGAACTTTACCATAGATACCATTTTCAGTGAGTATTTTCAAAATATGTTTTCTCTGTGTTGAATTTGCTATTACAAACAGCGTTTCAATAGGTGATTTCACTTATCCCTCCTTAATCAAATTCAATAATTGTAACTTTCTTACTACTACGACGTTCATGTTTTCTAATTAGTTTTGCATTTTTATTTTCTTTTATTTTCATTTCAATGCCCATTATTTCAACAATAATAATAGGTACTAAAACAATTATTCCGACTGTTCCAAAGCCGAAAGTCATCAAATCAAGACCTTTTGCTAAACATATTCCTTGCATAAATGGCAACACAAAAGTCGAACTAATAACCCCAGCTGCGACGCCACCACTATCAAAAGCAATTGCTGTTATATTGTCTTTACAGAAAAAGGCTAGAACAACTGCGAGTAAAATTAGAGGACACATTATTATTAAGAAATTTAATTCAAACAAAATTCTTAATACTGATAATAGAATAGCGATAGCAACTGCAATAGAGAGAATAACAAGCATTTTGACTTTAGAAATTGTTCCTGAGGATAAATCATAAACTTGCTTGTTTAATACTTGAATAGCAGGTTCAGCAATAACGATAAATAAACCTATGAAAAGGCCAATTGGTATAAGCAAATAAGGATTTTTATTGAATATACTAGTTGCTATTTTACTAGAAACAGGAAGGAAGCCTAATTTTGCACCGACGAAAAAGAGTGTGATACCGATATATGTGTAAACTATGCCTACTAAAATTCGAAGAATTGTCTGTTTTGGTAGTTTTAGAGCAACAGTATTGTAAATAAAGAACAAGGCACAAATCGGTAAAAGGATTAAAGCGACATCTTTTAAATTTGATATAAATTCAATGCCCATTTGATTAATAACACTATTAAATGAATTGTAATTTATAACTTCATTAACGACTTCAACAGCACCTAAATTTTTCATTATTACGCTCATTAGCATGACTGCAAAAATTGGCCCAACTGAACACATTGCAAGAAGGCCAAAACTATCGTCCTGATTGTTATCGCCACTTCTAACAGCACTGATACCTAAGCCAAAAGCAATAATAAAAGGTACAGATATAGAACCTGTGGTTACTCCACTTGCATCAAAGGCTATAGGCAAGAATGTTTTGGAAGTAAAAAACATTAAAACAAATATAACTGAGTAAGCAAATGCTAAAACATACTTGATTTTTAGATTTAAAATAATTCGTAATGTCGCTAAAACTAAACAAAATCCAACGCTAATTCCAACTGTTATAATAAATACAAAGTTAGAAATATTTGGTATTTGTGTTGCTAAAATATAAAGATCAGATTCAGCGATTGTTACGATTGTGCCAATTAAAAAGGAAAGTAAAATCATTAAAATAATTTTTTTAGTTTTGCTTATATGCGAGCCAATAAAACCACCAATTTTCATAAGCGATGTTTCGTTGCCGACACTGAATAAACAAATTCCTATAATTAAGAAGATTGTTGAAATAGAAAAACTAAATATACTCCATCCACAATTAGGAACAAAAATCAAAGTTAAAAGAATAACTACCAAAGATATTGGTAGAACAGAGATTATAGCCTCTTTAATCTTACTCAAAAACACGCTTTTCATTTGTTTATAATTTAAGAATAACACAATAAAATGAAAACACAAAACAAATAAAGAAAAAATTAAAAATAAATTGAGTTTTTATTTAAAGACTTATCATCGATAAACCTAAATTAATGTAAAATTTATTTTGAAATTAGTAAAAATGTGGTATAATAAATTTGGAGAGTTTATGAAGAAAAGAATTGTAGGGGTGTCTTTACTTCTAATTTTAATATCTGTATCAGTGCTAGGAGTTTTAACATGCGCTTTTTTTGCAATTGTTGAAGCGAACAGAATGTTTTCACGTCCTAGGAAACTTGCAAACTATTTATATGAAATAACGTACAAGGATTATGTTGTAGATACTGAACTAAAGACTATTGAAACTGCACGACCATTTGGTTGTTCGTCGGTTAGAAATGGAAATTACTACGGTAGAAATTTTGACTATATATTTAATGATACTCCGGAATTTGTGGTGCGCGTTGAAGCTAAAGAAAATAGACACGCTTCTATTGGTATTGCGACACACTTTGGTTTAATTGAATCTAAAATGTCGTCATATAAAGATGAATTGGCTCTTATTCCTAATTTAACGCTAGATGGAATAAATGACGCAGGCGTAATTTGCTCACACAATGTTGTTAAAATAGAAGAAGACAATTTAGGTCCTATTCACACAAACGAAGGTAAAGAACTTTTGCATATGATGTTCATTCCTAGGTTTGTTTTAGATAATGCTTCTAGTGTTGATGAAGCTGTTAGTTTGTTGGGTCAACGAGACATATATGGAGACCTTGAAGGCAAAGAATATTTGCATATTATGATTGCTGATAGTGAAAAAACTTGTATCGTTGAATTTTATCAAGGCGAAATGATAGTAAAGTATGATGATAACATTAATGATGCAACTGATTCAATTATGACAAATTTTTATCTTAACTTGCCCGAAATTAACGAGCATGCACAAGGTGTTGAAAGATACGATATTTTAAAAGAAAATTATGACGAAGGAACAAGTGTAGTAGGTATGCAAACTTTAATGCAAAGAGTAGCCTATTCTAAAGCGTACGGCCTTGCAACGACTAATCCTTGGTATTCAGAGACGTTAGATCAAACAACACTAAAAGATGAAGCAAGAATAAAAGAAAGGTATGATGAAATTTCTGAAGCATTATTTACTTCATATTGGGACGCAAGAGTTAAGGATAAAAGGGCTGACGCGAATCCTGCCTTCTGGATAACCGTACACAATTCTACTTATGATATGGAAAACAAAAAATTAAGTTTATTTATTCAAGAAGACTACGAAAAACATTATGATTTTTCGTTATAAAAAACACCAGACCATTCTGGTGTTTTAATTTAACAAAAAAAGTTAAAAATATTATTAATTTCACTCTTGGAAATATATTTTGAAGTTTCTAAACTATTAAAACCTTCGTGTGTACAAGACGAGAATTTTAGTTTGTTATTATCATAAAAAGCTAAATCTTCAAATTCTGAATTTCCTAAATCGAAATCATCTTTAAATTGAAGAAGCCATTTTTTAGTATCATCATTAAGATTAAAATATAAAACCAACTGCAAAGGTCCTTTTGTACAATGAGTCGTAAATGTATATTCGTATTTTAAAAAATTGTTTTTTAAACTTACATCTTTTTCTTTAGTTACAATGTCATCAATGTTGAATTTGTCTATTTCTAACATGTTGCTCAAAGCATCGTTTGACATAAAAACTTGTTGAATATTGTGATAAAAATGCCAAATTAGACTTATTGGTTCACTATATTTTGTATCCTTACCAACGTGGTCAGCAATAAAAGGGCTGCTGTCGTTGTTTAATAAAGTCGTTATATCTTTGCCTTGAATTTTTTTATAGAATTTTCTACATTCTTTTACTATATCATTATATAAAGTTTCAAAATCAACAACTATATTTTCTTTTTTTGAAAAATGCTGATAATATTGTGATAAAGATTCTTTTTCATTTTGTAAATTTTGTTCAAGCAAATTCTTTTTATCATTGCTAGGAATTTTTGTGATTGGTAAAGATGAAGACAAAGAAAATTTATTGCAATAGTTGAATTTATCTAAAATATATTTCATTGTGATTTCCATATTAAACCTCCGATTTCAATAAACAATTTATTGTGGCACCAAAACGTTTCTTAAGAACAATAAACAGAGTTCCTTTGACTTTGCTTGTTGCTTTTACTAACGATAAATAAAAACAACTCCAATTTTGGTTGCTTTGCTTAATCCGTGCATTGATTATCTTTTATAAATTTTAATTTTCCTATTTTTTATAAATAATATTTTAATTAAAAATTTTTAATTTGTCAAAAGAAAAAAGAGTTCTAATAAATTACACTTGCGAGCCACATTAAAAAACTAAAAATTTTAGTGTTTTTTGCAAATTAGACTAGAATTTAAAGCAATTTTATATTATTTGTCACAATAAAAATACACTATAATTTGGTTAGAAAATAAATCATTAAAAATTGTGATAATATATTTTTTCTAATGTGTTATTAATGGAAACATCTTTTAAATAAATCCAGCCATGCGATTCGTAAAAATTATTCAGTTGTGTTTTTAAATAAACTTTAGTGATATTTAACTTTTTAAAGACTTTATTTGCTTCTTCAAGCATAATTTTTGAATAGCCTAGTCCTCTATATTTCTTATCAATACAAACACAAGCAAGATTAGGATTAAATTCAGGGTATTCTTTAATATCATCATTGCGAATTACAAAGCATCCTACAGGATTTTTGTCTACTAGCAGTACAAAACATTTATAATTGTAGTTAGTTTTTAGTTCTAATTTTTTCTTAGTAAGATGATTTATATCGCCATCCCCCCATTCTTCAAAAATTAGTTTTATTGCGAAATTAAATAATTTCAAATTGTTTCTTGTGTCGATTAATTCAATTTTCATGTTTATATAGTAACAAATATGAAGTTTTTTGTAAAGGAAAATTTTTGTAAGGTTAATGAAGCAACTTGGGAAGTTGCAACATACGCTTGATAACTTATTTTTATGAATAAAAAATTATTATTAAAATATCTAAGAAAAGCAAATGTATATAAAAAATATATTTTAGAAATAAAAAAATGACTAAGATTTGTTTTGTAGTCATTCTTTGGTGTACAAAGATATACACTACTAACTATATAGTGTGGGTTGGTGTAATAAATATTAAAATCATATCATTTTTTTGAGTAAAATCACGTAGTTAGTATAAACATATTCGTAATTTAAATTAGTATCTAAATTTGTAGTCGAATGAACTAACAGCGCATAGATAATCATTGTCGAATACACCTATAATATAAAACCTTTCATCATCAAGCATGCAAGATATAGTTTCTTCATCATAGGGCATAGGTGTAAATCACTCTAAGTTTTTTAGATGACCATACATATCTATAATTTAGTCACTAAATTGAGTGGCGTCGCTTTTCGTTAGTTTACGAATAATAAATTTTTCCATAAATATATAATAGCATTATATTAGTAACATTGCAAACAAAAAAAGCCTAAAATTACTTAGACTTTTTGGCGGAGGCTTAGAGATTCGAACTCTAGATAGCTTGCACTATGCCGGTTTTCAAGACCGGTGCTTTCGACCACTCAGCCAAACCTCCGTACTTAGTACTTTTGTAATATAGCATAAAATTTACAAATTGACAAGTGTTTTTAGTCAATTTTTTATTATTATATAACAAAATGTAACAATTCAAGAAATTTATTTAAATTAATTAGTGCTTTTTCTTAATTTAAAGTGTCAATTTGAATTTAAGGGTATCTTGATTAAAGTTTTTTAGGTGCACGTTCAATGTTATAAAATAATTGCAAAATATGATACATTTTGTAAATGGTTGATTTTTTGTAGTAAAATATATTAGTATGTTATTATGCAGAAAATTTATTTAGTTTTAAGTCAGTCGGATAGTTTAATTTCAAAACTGCTTAAGTTTTTTACAAAAGACGAATATAACCATATTTCAATTTCTCTAGATAAGAATTTAAATGAAATGTATTCTTTTGCTAGACTAAAACCTAAAAATCCTCTTAAGGGTGGCTTTGTAACAGAAAATTTTAACAAAGGCATGTATAAATTATTTCCTAATACAAAATTGAAAGTTTATGAAAAAGAAATTGATGACGAAAAGTTTCAAAATTTAGAAAATATTATTTCAATTTTTCTTCAAAACAAAGAAAAGTATCACTATAATATTAAAGGTTTAATGGTTGCAAAATTCAATAAAGATTTAGAAAGGGATAATTATTTGTATTGTTCACAATTTGTAAGAAAATGTTTAGTAGAAAGTAAAATAATTAATGCTAATGAACTTCCTAAAGTGGTAAAACCTATTGATTTTTTAAATATTAAAGATATAAGATTAACTTATAAAGGACTAGTAAAGAATTACATATAAAAAACACTAAATCGTTTAGTCTTTTTTGTTTTTATATTAATAATGCAATTTATTAAAAAATTAATTTATTTAGTTTTAGTGTCTTTAGCATGCATTGTAACGGCTAAGTCTAAACATTTGTTTGAATATCCCCATTCATTATCGTACCAAGCGACAAGTTTAACGAAAGTAGGACTTATCATAATTCCTGCCTTTTCATCAAAGATGCAAGTGTGCGCGTCCCCTATAAAGTCACTAGAAACTACAGGTTCGTCAGTGTAGCCTAATACACTAGGAATAAGTTTAGAGTATTTTTTCATAGTCTTACAAATGTGTTCGTATGTCGTTGGAGTTTTAAGTTTTACAGTAAAGTCAACTACGCTTACGTCAATAGTAGGCACTCTAAAACTCATACCTGTAAGTTTACCTTTAAGGTTAGGGATAACTTCGCCAACTGCTTTAGCAGCGCCTGTTGAACTTGGAATAATGTTTGCACTAGCGCTTCGACCTCCTCGCCAATCTTTTTTAGAAACGCCATCTACAGTAAGTTGAGTCGCAGTTGTTGAGTGAATAGTTGACATTAGTCCTTCTTCAACACCATACACATCGTCAATAACTTTTACAAGTGGAGCAAGGCAGTTTGTAGTGCAACTTGCATTTGAAACAATGTCCATAGTTTTTTCATACTTGTCTTCGTTTACACCTATTACAAAAGTAGGACAATTTTTTCCAGGAGCGCTAATGATAACTTTTTTTGCACCTGCTTTCAAGTGTTGTTTTGCGTCATTCGCATCAGTAAATTTACCCGTGCACTCGATTATATAGTCAGCCTTAACTTCGCCCCATTTAATGTTTTTAGGTTCCATTTCGGCGAAGAAACGAATGGATTTTTTACCTATTTTTAAGTTTTCTCCTGATACTTTCATGTCTTCTTTAGTCGTTCCATGAACAGAGTCGTATTTAAATAAGTAACAAGCATAGTCAGGTGTCAAAAATGGGTCATTAATTGCAACGACTTCCACGTCATCACGTTTTAGACTTGCTCTTAATATTAATCTACCAATTCTTCCAAAACCATTTATTCCAATTCTTGTTTTTGTCATAATTTCCCCTTTATACAATTTGATTTTAGTTTAATTTAAAATCTTTGTCAAATATATTTTAATTTTTTTTGAATTGACAAAAATAAAGTATGCTGTATATGTTAGTATGTTACCAAATAACTTTAACTATATTTATAGTTATTGTTAACAAAAATAAATCTACTTATAATCCACTTCCTAAACTTTTTATTAAGAAAAATGGTATTGTTTTTAACTCTAATTTAAAACATAGAATTTTTATAGGTGATTGTAAATATCTTTGTATCAACAACAAGGTTTTTATAAGATTTCCGTCGCGACTTGTGAGTTTAATTAATGTTAGGAACGTATATTTTAATAAAGGTTACCTGTATTTTAAGTCGATAGGAGTAACTAAACTTTGTGGTGACTTTGTGAATATTTACAAGTACTTTAATATAGAAATTAGTTCAACTAAATTTAATTTAGAAGAAGAAAAACAAAAAGCGTTATTAACCCTATTAAATAATAGGCTAGAGCCAACAAAAGAGTATAAGCGATATCTGTCTATTTTAAAAAATATTTTAAATATCGAAATAGTTGATAAATTGACAGTAAGACAAAATAAATATTCTCTTCCTTTTACTTTAATCTACAAAGCAAATGGCAAAACTAAAAGATTAAATATAAACTAAATACTTGAAAAAAAATTAAAATTTTGTTATACTTTATGTATGGAAAAAGTTGAAAACAATAGCGAAACAGAGTTTAATTCTATACCTCTTGCTGAAAAGATGAGAGCGCGTACTCTTGACGAATTCATAGGGCACAAGGATTTAGTAGGTGAGGATAGTTTAATTCGTAGAGCAATTAGTGTAAATAGGCTTGGTAGTTGTATTTTTTATGGCCCTCCAGGTTGTGGAAAAACAACATTGGCATATATTATTGCATCTAGTTTAAATCTTGAATATGTTAAATTAAACGCAGTATCAAGTGGTGTCGCTGATGCAAAAAGGGTTATGGAACAAGCAAAAACTAATTTTGAATTGACAGGCAAAACGACACTTCTAATTTTAGACGAATGCCATAGATGGAGTAAAGCACAAAGCGATAGTGTGTTGGAAGCGATAGAAAGAGGGTATATAACTTTTATAGGAACGACTACTGAAAATCCTCATGTTAGCATGACGCCTGCTATAGTTAGCCGATGTCGTGTATTTAAATTCAAACCACTTGAAGTTGACGACATCAAAGATGCTCTAATTAAAGCAATTAAAGATGAAGAACGTGGATATGGTAAACTTGACATTGAGATGAGTATTGATGCTTTAAATCATATAGCAAAATTCTCTAATGGTGATTTGCGTTCAGCGTATAATGCTTTAGAACTTGCAGTCACCACAACAAAGAAAGATAAAACAGGGAAAATTATAATCGATGGAAAAGTGGCAGAACAATGTATACAACAGCCCGTCATTTCAGTAGATGAAAATACTTATTATGATATGTTGAGTGCGTTTTGCAAAAGTTTAAGAGGAAGCGACACAGATGCTGCACTTTATTGGTCGCAAAGGTTGATAGTCGCTGGTTGTGATCCAATGCTAATTTGTAGAAGATTAATAGCACATGCTAGCGAAGATGTAGGTATGGCTGACTCAAATGCTTCACTTATGGCAATGGTCGCTATGAACGCAATAAAGAATTTAGGACTTCCTGAAGGAAATATTCCTTTGTGTCATGCTATCATTTATGTTTGTGAGGCTGAAAAATCGAATAGTGTGGTTGTGGCATTAAATGAAGCGAAATATGACGCTGAATTTAATCCTGATGATAACGTTCCCGAACATCTAAAGAACTATCATTATGAGGAAGAAAATGTTCCTGAATATAAGTACCCACATAACTATGGAGGTTATGTTAAACAACAATATTTGCCTGATAAATTAAAAGATAAAAGATATTATAGACCTTTAAACAATGGTAGAGAAAAAGGTATGATTAGAAAAAAAGATAAATTTACGAATTAACATTTTTTTAAACTTTCAGTAAATCTTATACTAGAATGAAATAAATATGTTATAACTGAGATATTAAGGGGGGTAATAATGAAAAAGTTATTAAATATTTTTAATGAATCAATTAGAACGAGAAGAGTGTACGATAGACTTACAAATGACAAAAATAAAGAAAAAAGCGTTAGACTTGGAGTAAGAGCAATTATTTATTCATTAATTGTTGTTTTGTTCGGCGCATTGTTCGGTCTTGGCTTTAGGTTGTTCTCTATGGTTGAAGGCGCTAAAGTTGGACTTATAATTATCACAATTTTAGGTGGTATAATGTGTGTTTCAGCAGGTGTTGTTGGTGCACTTTCAAATCTCTTAGGGGCTCTGTCTGCAATAAGATATCAATTTAGATTGAATAAAAAATCAATTAGATGGGTTGCTCTTATTGTACTTGTCTTATGTGTGCTAGCGACAATAGTTGTTGGTTTTATTTCTGCTGGAGTTGTTGTGTAGTTAATAAAATTTTACATAATTACCATTATATAGAGGGAAAGACAGGATAAAAGACTAATATTCACTATTTATTTAAAGACAAAAAATTATATAAAGAAATAACAAATGATAAGTATAATTTTATTCTAAATAATGAAAGAATTAAAGAAAATGTCGATTTTGACTTTTTTGTTTGCTTTATTTTATTTTTAGTTTTATAATGGATTATGTAAAAAAGGAGAAAATTATGGAATTAAAAGGAAGTAAAACAGAACAAAATTTAATGACTGCATTTGCAGGAGAGAGTCAAGCAAGGAATAAGTACACTTACTTTGCTAGTCAAGCAAAAAAGGACGGTTATGAACAAATTGCATCTATTTTTGAAGAGACAGCAAACAACGAGAAAGAGCACGCAAAGATGTGGTTTAAACTTTTAAATGATGGCAAAGTTCCAGACACTTTGACTAATTTACTTGCCGCTGCTAATGGTGAAAACTATGAGTGGACAGATATGTATAAAGGTTTTGCAGAAACTGCACGAGCAGAAGGATTTAACGATATTGCTGATAAGTTTGAAGGAGTTGCTAAAATTGAAGCAGAACACGAGAAAAGATATAAAGAACTTGCAGAGAATGTTAAAGAGAACAAATGTTTTATAAAAAAAGAAGTTCGCGTTTGGGTATGTCGTAATTGTGGACACAAGCACATTGGGGATAAGGCTCCTGAAGTTTGTCCTGTATGTAATCATCCACAAGCATACTTTGAATTGGAAGCATTAAATTATTAAAAAAATCACCGAAAGGTGATTTTTTTATTTATTCTACGCTAGCATCTTTAGTTTTTGGTATATTTTTTTCTATAATTGTTAAAGCATTGTAATATCTTTCAATTTTTTCTTTACTTGTATAGTTTTTAGAATTTTGTATTTTTGTAGCACCTTTATCCTGTAATTTTCTTAATATTGCACAAAATTCTTCTTTGCTAAAATCATCTATTGAATTTAAAACATTAATATTGTTTTTGTCATAGACAAAATTAATGAATTCTTGAATGCTGTAGTGGTTATTTGCGAAATAACTATCAGTAATTGTACTAGTTAATACGTATTTTTTTAATTCAGGCATAATAACTAACTTTGTTTTATTAACAATAGTGACTTCTGTATTATTGTTCGTTATAAATACGTAACAATCACCTTGTTTTTCAATTCCTTCTACTGTATTATTTAATTTTTTTGGAATAGTATAGAAATTTTTACCATCTCTAAAACCTACTAATTTATCTCCGTCAAATAATTTTTGCATTTGTCTTTTGTGAGGAATGGTAGGTACTTCTGGTTTTTCTTGTTCGATTTTTACTTCTTCTATTTCAGTTACAGTTGGTGTATTTTCAACTTCTTGATTTAAATTTAATGCGTTAAATACTGACCAATCTTCGTTGATAAGTTTTTCAGCTGTTAATTTTTTCATAATTTTTTTGTTTGAACTTGTCTTATAGTTTTTATTGAATTCTCTTTTTGAAACAGATTCTGTTCTTATACCATATACTTTAGTTTTTCCGTAGATAACTTTGTCTATAAAGTTTGTCATATTAGCATAAATGTCAACGTTTTCAAACATGTGTTTATGTGATTTTTTGTTGTCACATTGTACATATGAAGCAAATTTAGATGATCGAATATCTTCTTTTATAAATTTGTCGATAGATTTAAGTGCAATAACAATATTATTTAATTTTTGTTGGCACTTATTAAATTTTTTTGGATTGCTTTCTTTTAATTCTAATATAGATTTGTATTCTTTAACTAAATCATATGAAATTCTTTCGATATAATGAACTCTATCTCTATTGATAGAATTTCTAACAATTCCACTTTTAATTGCATTTTTCCCAAATCTAGACTTGTTCCAATTAGCGCCTTCAGTTTTTGCCAAAGTTATTTTTTTCTTTTCGTCTATTTTTAAGAAAAGAGAATTTAATTTGTTTATTTGTTTTTCAATATTTTTAGATTTGATAATTTTTTTAGCAGAAGTATACTTTGTTCTTAAAATAGTATTTTCAATAGCTTTTTTAAGTGGGTTATATATTAGTGGAGTAACAATAAGTCCACCAATCAAACCACCACCTAAGAAAGCAGTAACTTCAGGGATTAAAGTCTTCCACCAAATACCTGTTGATAAAAAGCCAAAAACGCTACCACTACCAAATACTGTGAGAACTGCAGCAGCAGCAAAACCAAAGAACAAACCTCCCCATAACATAGCACGTTTAAGGTTTTTATCTCTTTTATCATGTTCTTTTCTAATAGCAATATCGTCTAATTCAATTCGTTTTGCGATAAGACCGTCCGAACAGTTTCCTATAGATTGATTATACAAGTAAAACAACTCGTCAGTATGTGAGTTATCTTCCTTAATAATATTATTGTCGATTAAATATTCGGTAAATAATTCTTTAGTGTCAACTATATGGTTTTTTTGTTCTTTTTCAAGCAACTTGGAAAAACCATCAAAAATTGTTTGACTATCTAATTTTTTTAAATTTACATCGATTTTAGACATATTTCACCCTTCTTTTGACGTCATTATATAACGGAATATGCTGTTTGTCAATATGTAATTTTATATTACAATATAAAAGGTATATTTTAAATATTAAAAAATCGACAAGTTTTGTCGACTTATAT
>JAZRUZ010000031.1:0-11194 GCA_045598895.1 Candidatus Onthoplasma sp.
GTTTTAAAAAAGTTTTTGATATTTTTTAATTTTTGTCGGATGTTAGATAGATTTAAGAATTTGCAAGTATAATACTAGCAATAGTAGAGGAAATTTATGGAAGAGGAAATTGAAAGGCTTAAGAAAAAGATAGAGGAGTTAGAAAAGAAGTTGGAATTATATTATTCACTTCTCTATGTAGAGAATGAGTTAAGTTTCGTTATGAAAGGTAGTTATTTAACACAAGATGATATTGACAATATTTTGAATGGTAATTATTAAACAAAAGAAAAGGGGTAAAAATGGATATTGATGATTTAAAAGATGAATTAAAGGCGCAAAAACTAGCAATAGAAAGTAAAAACGGAGTAGTGACTGTAAGTGGAACAAATCCAAGTCCTAGTGAAATAACGGCTGGAATTGGTACGATACAAATGCCAAACATGGAGTCGGCGACTGCTACTGTAGATGATGTTGTGTTTGGTAAAACATTCTATTCAGGAGATTTGAGTATCAAAACTGGAAATTTAGTACCTTTAGATAATAATTGCATTAGTATGGTTTATCTTTATACCGATGGATTGTCAATAAATACTGCTTCAAATAGGTATAGTTACGTATTGCCGAACGATATTACACATATTAGGCCGTATGCATTTTATGGCAATTTAAACTATGTAGACTTTTATTTTAATGAAAATGTTGAATATATAAATACATATGCATTTAATAATGCTAAAAATTTTGAATTTAAAAATTTTGGAGATATGATTAATTTGTACCAAGTAGCAGCATATGGTTTTAGGGATACAGGAAATGGAATTAATTTGTCAGAAATACCAGAAAGTTTAAAATCTTTCGGTAATTACTCTTTTTATAATTGTGCTAGAGACGGAGATAGTTTGACTATACCTTTAGGAGTAATCGATATGGGAAGTTATGTATTTTCAAGTTACCAAGGAAGGAAAGCTCTAACTACTTTTACAATACCCCCTAGTTACACAAAAGGTCTTGCATCATATATGCTTTATAATTTATCGTTTAATTGTGATTTAACGACTCCAACAGGTTGCACTGCTGTGTCACAAGCTTTTAACAGATGTGGATCATTTAATAATGTTACATTAAAAACAAATATTAGCAAAGTCGATAATTATGCGTTCGGAGGGATGGATACTGATCCTGTTAGCAACTATCATATGAGTAGTATTACATTTGAAAGAGTTTCTCCTCCAACAATTGGTGTAAATCCTATATTTGCTACTCAACATATGACAAATAATTTTAAAATTTACGTTCCTGATCAGTCTGTATCAGCATACAAAGCAGTGGCAAATTTATCGCGTTACGTAGATTATATCCATCCTGTAAGCGAAAAAGATTAAAAATTGCCCTTTTAATTAGGGCGATTTTTTACTCCGTAAATTTTTATTCCGTTTTGTACAGCGAATTTATCAAATCTAAGATGCTCAGTTTCGATTAATTCATTGTTTATATATTTATCTCTAAAAGACTTTATTTCCATTCCTATCGAAGGTTTTTTCAAATAAAAACTTTCATCGGTAAATTCTACTTTATCAAGATATTCTAATTTATCGTCGTATCTAATTTCATCCGTTGGTTCTGTTGTTGAAATGATCTCATTACGCAGTTTATATTTGACATTTTTCATGTCCTCGCCGTAAATTCTTATGCGTATATTATTTGAACTATAATTAGTTATGATAGTTAATTTTTCGTGTGTGTTGTTTCTAAATTTTAAGTCGCTACTACCAAAATTAACCATAGCATCAAACCCATATTTTACGTAACTTACTTGTTTTGAATGTTTGTTTGCTTCTACAATTTCTAGTCCGGATAAAAGGGCTGTATTATAGAGTGTGGTCGACACTTGACACACACCACCACCTAATCCTTCTACAAATTCATTGTTCACAATTATTTTAGCCTCTCTATAACCATTTTCTTCTGTTCGTCTACCAATTTTTTGGTTAAAAGAAAAGACCTCATTAGGGTAAATTTCAATCTTGTTTAGAGAGCATAAAGCGTTTTTTATATTATGTTTTCGGTCAGCAGAAGATGATGAAATGTTGGTCGAGAAGTCTCCTCTAAGGTGAGTAAATTTTCTTAAATCTTTTTCTAGAATTTCGGGTTGAATATAATCTATTTTTATATCAATATTTAAAGGTTTATCAAATTTGATTTTTTCAATCAAATCATCATATAATTTATTTCGATTTAATACTTTACCGACTACTTCTTTTTGTATTTTAAAAACGTTGTAAGAGTTTGTATCAATTTTTAATGTAGCATCTTTTGCTGTAATATTAGTTGATTTTTCAATCGATTTAATTGTATTGTCTAAATTTGGAAAAAGATAATTTAAAGTGATATCTTTGTCAAATCCTAATTTTAGCATTTTATTTAATAAACTTTTACGATTTTCACTATCAAATCTATCATACTTATTTATTTCATTTTCGAGAGAAAACACTTTGCTAGTTTTTATATTTTTATCAATATTATAAGAATAAATCTGTTGATTAAAAGTGAAATTTATTTTATTTTCCGTACAAAAAACACCTTCAAAATTTATTAGGCAAGAAATACCTATAATGATAAACATAACAGCAAGTGTTTTTTTCATATGCGTATTATGTGTAAAATTGTCGAATTTATTTAGTGAATTTGTAAAGTTTTATTCATCAATTTCGTCATTTGTTTCGCCTGTATCGTCGTTGTTTTCACCTTCGCATATTTCATCATTTTCCTTATTATATTCAATGCCAACGACACTAGAAACATCGCCTAATTTTTTTGCAATTTTTCTACTTGATTTGGTAGCCAATTCAATAGTCGAATTTGCGTCTCCTAGTTTGTTTTGGGCCTTGTTTAATAGGTCAACGAATTTAGTAAATTCTTGCTTAAATGTAGATAAAACTTGCCATAGTTCACTACTTCTTTTTTCTATATACATTGTTTTAAAACCAAGTTGTAGTGAATTTAAAAGCGCTGTTAAAGTTGTAGGTCCAGCAATTACTATCTTAAAATTATTTTGTAGAGTATCTAAAAGTTCTACATCTTTAACAACTTCAGCGTATAATCCTTCAATAGGTAAGAACATGATAGCAAAATCAGTTGTATCAGGGATATTAATATATTTTTCGTGAATTGATTTAGCCTCTTCTTTTATACGCTTAATAAGTTGCTTTTGACATTTTTCTATGTAATCCTTGTTAATTATTGTAGCCTCAGTTGCTTCAACTAATTTATTGTAATCTTCTAAAGGGAATTTGCTGTCAATTGGTAACATGACGTCATGATCGTCCTTTCCTGGTAAAAGTACAACGAAATCTACACGTTCTTTGCTGTTCTTTTTAATTTGAACTTGAGATAAATATTGATTAGGTGCAAGCATTTGTTCTAAGAGTTGAGATAAAACTACTTCTCCCCAACAGCCACGAACTTTAACATTTGCTAATACTTTTTTTAGGTCACCGACGCCTGTTGCTAAACTTTTCATTTCACCTAAACCAAGATTGACGCTCTCTAGACTTTGTTGAATTTTACTAAAACTATCATTTAATCTTTGAGATAGTGAAGAATTTAACTTTTCGTCCACAGTTTCACGCATTTTTTCTAATTGTTTTTCATTTTCTTGACGAATATTTGTAAGTGAATTGTTTACGTCGGTTGTTAATTTTTCAATTCTTTGTTCATTTCTAGTAGATAGGTCATCTACACGCTTAGAGATGCTATCAAACTCCTGTTTTTGCAATACATTTAAGTTGTTTATTGCGACTTGTGTGTTTGATTCATTGTTTTTAAGTGCATTCATGAGCATATTGCCTAAAAGTAGATTTTGCTCTTTTTGATTATTAAAAATTTGTTCAATTTCTTGTGTTGAACCTGATGAGGTGTGTTTGTTTTTATAAGTTACAGAAAAAATAATTATAGAAGTTATATAAACCAAAACGAATACGATTGATATGATAATTGTTAACATAATTCATCCTTAAATATGAACATTATAAACTAATTTAAAAAAATTGTCAAAAAAGAAAACGAATCTCTTACGAGATTACGTTTTGTTGTTTACATAATAAAAATTAGGTATATGACTAAATATAATTATTTAATAAAATTTGAGTTGCAGCGCTTGCACTTTCTATGCAATCAGTTTGTATACTATATGCAGTCAAAGTATAATTTACAGGCTGTCCCATAATATAATTTGTATAAGTTAAAGCATCAAAATTGTAATTTATAACAACATCTTTATAACTTGTTGTTCCTTCGCTTGATAGGATAAAAGAATCTAATATGTTTGATGTTGAAAATTCTACTAAATTCCCTTCGCTAAAAGTGTAAAATTTTTGAATAGTTTCAGTGGGTGCAGAACTTTCACCTATTATCATATCGAACTTAAGGAAACAATATATAGGAGCAGTTCCAACATTTTTTATTCTTGTTTGAAGAGTTAATGTGTCTCCTGGAGCAATACTAGCATTGTCTTGAATTGATTTTATAGTATTTTCTGAACCTATGCAAATAATCGAAGCAGTTCTATTGATCGTGATTTGATTTGCTGTGGCTGTGAAAAACGAATATGCCATACTAAAGGTTAAAGAAAACAAAAGAAAAGGAATTAAAATTCCTAACAATAACCATTTCTTATCTAATTTATTATATTTTTTCAAACTGCCACCTATTTATAGAATAATATTAGACAAATATAAAGTCAAACGAATTTAAAATTTTATATAAAATATTTAATTTTATACCTATTTCATATATTAAAAGTGATGTTTTTTGTTTGATTTTTTTGATAAGTTGGTTATAATTATAAATATGATAAATATAATATCAGCGCCAAGAATTCATAGTCAAAAGGCAGAAAGTAATACAAAGCATATAGTAAAATATTTGAAAACTAAGAATAAAGAATATTCAGTTTATTTTTCATATGACTTTGATGATTTAACAAAAAATGTTAAAGAGTTAATTTCTTTTGGTGAAACAGATTTAATTGTTGTTGGTGATGATGAAACCTTAAATTATGTTATTAATTCAATAAAAGATATATCCAAAATTAAACTCGGTATAATTCCTATTGGAGACAATGATGATTTTGCTTCATTTTTAGGATTGCCTATGAATTTAACAGAAGCTGTTGACGTAATTTTAAAAGGCGACACAACTGATATTGACTTTTTAGTTTTAAATGATATGAGAGTTTTAAATAGTATAGTTTTTGGTTCCAATGTTGAGATTGCTGAAAAATATAAAAACTTTAAAATTAAAAACAAGTTGATGAAGAAGGTTGCAGATATTAAATACGCAAAAGACCATATGTCTAAAAACTTTAGGATAACAAGTAAAAATAATAGAGCAATCGAAGGCGAAATTACAGACTTAATAATTGCCAACGGAGGTCTTTGCCAATCTAGAAAAATTAGTCCTTTGAGCAATGTTTCGGACGGCTTATTTAATGTGTCTATTATAAAAGACGATGAGCAAATTAAAACTAACATTTTTTCTAAACTCAATAAAGGTGAACATATTTACGACTCGCATACTAAACAGAAATGGTTAAATAACATTAAAGTCGAGTGTAATGAAAAAGTTAAATTTCTAGTTGATAATAGAATAATGGCATTTGATGTTTTAGATGTTATGCTAATTGAAAAAGGATTAAAAATATTTAAATCATAAGGTAAAATTTTTTAAAAACTTGTTGACATTTCTTTAGGTGTATGTTATTATAATAACAACACCAAAGGGGTGTTTTTTTAAACTACACCCATCTAAAAGGAGAATTATTATGGCAGGAAAAGCTAAAACAAAGAGAGAAAAAATCATCTTAGAGTGTACTGAATGTAAGAATAGAAATTACAACACTTCTAAAAATAAGGCTAACGATCCAGACAGAATTGAGTTGAAGAAATATTGTCCTACTTGCAGAAAAGAAACTGTTCACAAAGAAACAAAATAGGAGTAACTATGTCTGAAAATGAAAATAAAGTTGAAGAACAATTAAATAAACCTGAAGATAAAAAAGTAAACAAAGTTGTTGAAGTTAAGAAAGACACTAAGAAAAAGAAAAAAGAAAAGAAACCTAATAAAGTTATGACAGCTATGAAAAATACAGGTAACGAACTTAAGAAAGTTACTTGGCCTAAATTTAAAGAAGTCGTTAAACAAACAGGTATTGTTTTAGCAGTTGTTATTATCTTTGCTTTAGTTATTTTTGGCTTGGATAGACTTTGTGCTTGGTTAACAAGTTACTTGTACTAAGAAGGAGAAAATTATGCCTATTGTAGATAAAAATATTGATAAAGAGCCTAAATGGTACGTTTTACACGTTTTTTCTGGTTATGAGAATGTCGCTAAACAAAATCTTGAGAACACTATTGCAAAGTATGAACTTGAAAATCGTATTTTTGATATCGTAATTCCTATGGAAGACGAATTGGTTGAAAAGCGTGGCAAGAAAGTCCTTGTTCCTAAGAAAACTATGCCTGGATATATGCTAGTTCGTATGATGTATGGCGACGACATTTGGCACGCTGTTACTCGTACACAGTACATTACAGGTTTCGTTGGTCCTCAAGGTCGTCCTATTTGTATTACTGACGAAGAGGCTCGTAGACTTGGAGTTAACGGAAATGTTAATCCTGACGCCAAGATGAAACTCGACGTCAAAGTTGGCGATATGGTTGAAATTATTGAAGGAAGTCTTGCTAGTTTCGTAGGTACTGTAAAATCAGTAGATAACGAAAACGAAAAACTTGTTGCTGTTGTTGAAATGTTCGGTAGAGAGAGCGAAGTTGAACTTGGCTTCAATCAAGTTAGAATTAGCAATAAATAGAATTATGTAAAATAATTTTTGTTGAGTTGAAAATAAAGTCCTAAGAAATTGATGTGTGCCCTGTTAGCGACACACAAGTAAAAAGTCCTAGAAAGAGATAATATTAAAATATTTATCTCTTTTTTTGTGTCTAAAAACATGATATGATAAAAAATATAATTTGAAGTAAACTAAAAATTTTACACATAAAAACACTGTCGGTCTGCCAATAAATTGATAAACTAATCTAAACTTTTTGCTAAATATAAAATATTAACAAAAATAATACAAAATTGTTAAATTTATGTTATAATGACAATATGAGAAATGTGAATTATCGAAAATGTATTGATGGCGAAATCGATAAAATTATTGAAGTCGCAGATAAATCTTTTATTCAAGATAGGAAAAGTGGATTTTCATTCAAAAAAGCAGAACCACAATTTTATAATAATAGTTTAATTGATTACAGCAGTTGCCATTTTATTGCTGAAATTGATAACAAATTTATTGCTGTAGCTGGAAACTTAATAAACACCTTTAAAATTGATAACCAATCTTTTAAAATATCAACTGTCGGGACAGTGGGAACTATTCCAGAATGTCGTGGGCAAGGACACATGAAAAACTTAATGCAAATGATAGATAAAGACAACATAGATAAAAATGTGGACTTAAGTTTGCTAAATGGTAAACGCAATAGATACCTAAATTATGGCTATGAAAGGGCTGGCTTTACATGTGAGTATATATTTGATTTTCAACAAAAGAATTATATTAAAAATAATTTACAAATCAAAATACGCCCATATAAGAAATCCGATTTAAATTGGATTTATGAAATATATTTAAAAAACGTTAAGCCTGCAATTAGGACTAAAGATAATTTTGAAAATTTAACCAACAGTGGAGTCAATTGTCTCTACACAATTTTTAATAATAACGAAATTGTGGGTTATTTAACAATTAAAAATAATTCTATAGTAACAGAATTAGCTTGTAATGATACAAAATATTATAAAAATGTAATAGGATACTTATTAAGTTCAAAAATTATTACACCTATGATAAATTGTTATAATGACAAATGTTTCACAGTAAAAGCAAATTTATTACAAAACAGTTTTTGCAGAGAACTTGACAAAATTTGCAATAACAAAATTTTAACAGATAGTTTTAGCATAAAAGTATATAACCTTAAAAATTTTATAACTTTATTATATTACCTAAATTGGTCATTTAATAAAAAAAATATAAGTGAAAGCTATACTATAAATGATGTTACTTATACCATAAAAATTGATAATAATAACATAAGCATTTCAGAGGATAAAACTATAAGTCCACATATGCGATTTGATAATGTGCCAAATTTTGTTCGATTTATTCTTGGGAATATAACTTTTCCTAGTTTTAAATCACAAATTTTCCCATTAGATTTTGGCATCAATTTCTTGGATCAATTTTAGACTAATCACCCAGTTTTTATATAATATTTTAAAATATTATTCAAAATCTTAATATTTATGTTATAATTTTTTAGGAGTGAGTTAATGAATTTAGGTTTAGATATTGACAATGTTATAACCGACTTCAATAAAGGCATGATGAAGGAATATTTGATTGAAGATAAAAAGAAACGCAATCGTGGTATTGTAAACCCAAAATCATCGCACGTAACCAAAGGCATGTTTGATTGGTCTATTGAAGAAGTTGAAACTTTTCACATAGAGAACATGGAAAGAATAGCAAAAGATTTTTCTCCAAGATTAAATTGCAAAAAGTATATGGATAAACTATTGGCTGACGGTCATAAATTGTATTTAATAACGAATAGACAATATCCACATTATAAAAATGCAGAGAAAACAACTATTGATTGGTTAAAAAAACATAATATAAACTATACAAAACTAGTTCTATCTAAAACCCCCGACAAAACAGAAGAATGTAAGAAATATAACATTGATATCATGATTGATGACCGACCAAGTCAATGTAAGTTAATGCGAGCAAATGGTATAAATATAATGCTTATGTTTACTAAATATAACCGTAATGAAGTTGAAGATTTGCCATTTGCTACAAGTTGGAAAAATCTATATGAAAGGATAAATAAACTATGTTAGAAACTATTTTATTAGGAATTGTGTCTGTTTGCACGTTTATATCTTATTTTCCACAAATAGTAAAATGTTTAAGAACTAAACAAGCGGAAAATTTAAGTGTTTGGTCTTGGATTTTGTGGGTGGTAAGTTCTTTGTCCTATACTCTATATGCTTTTTTATGCACAAACAGCATTATGCTTATATTCGAAACTTGTCTTGAATTTAGTTTTTGTTTAATAATTTTAATCTGTGCAATAGTTTTTAGAAAAAACACGCCACAAAATAAAAGGAGTGATATATGAAACCAATTATAGGAATTGTTGCAAAATATGTTGAAAACACAAACGACAGACAAGAAGCGTTAATAAGAGATGAAGTTAAAAATGCTATTATTGACAATGGTGGTATTGCTATTGGTATTTTGCCCAGCGAAACCGAAATTGCGTTTACTAAAAACGCAAGTCCAGATAGTTGGCCAGAATTTTTAACTGATACCCAAAAGCAAGATTTAATTAGGCAGATACGTCTTTGTGATGGCATAATTTTACAAGGCGGAAAAGACGCTTTGAAATATGAAAGCTGGATAGCAAAATACACATTTGACAACGATATTCCAACTTTGGGTATTTGTGCTGGGCAAAATGCAATGATAAGAGCTGTTGGCGGAACAACAAAGAAAATCCCAAACCCTGAAAAACATAGTCAAAAATGGGTAGATGAAGTTCACGATATTTTTGTTAAGAAAGAGACAAAGTTTTATGATATTGTTAAATGCGAGAGAATGAAAGTAAACTCTCGTCATAAAAAAGTTATAGACAATCCTACAACAAATTATGTTGTTTCTGCTGTTTGTGAAGATGGCTATTTTGATGTTGTTGAAGCACCTAATAAGAAATTTAATTTAGCTGTAAGGTTTCACCCAGAAAGTTTATATAAAAAGTATGATAAGCACAATGCGATATTCAAGGCTTTTATTGAGGCTTGTTGTAAGGAGTAAAAATGATAGATTTTACAGATTATCTAATTTAAGCAAAGAAAAATACTTATGATAATGGAAAGGCTATGCATGTTATATCTTCAAATTAGTGAAGAAGCGGAATTATTAAATAAGGAGAGTGTTAAAAATGGAAAATAATGTTATTTTAGATACAGATATGGCAAATGAAATTGATGACCAATTTGCACTTTGTTATCTTATAAAATCACTAAAAGAAATTAATCTCCAAGCAATAACTATTGCACCTTTTTCAAATAGTGGTTATGCAAATACTAAAACAATTGAAGAAGGCACAAATTTATCTTTTGAAACAACTTGCAGAATTTTAGACATGATAAATGCAAGCGAATTTAAAAATGTTGTTTATAAAGGTGCGACTGCCTATTTTTTTGAAAACAAAGAACTAAATTCAGCTTCGTCAAAAATAATTGAATATTCAAGACAAAACAAACACACAACAATTATTGCGATTGGGGCTATAACTAATGTTGCTCTTGCTATTTATCACGCACCTGAAATTATAAATAAAATTGATATTATTTGGCTTGGTGGAAATAGTTTTCTAAGTGAAGTAAATAATGAGTTTAATTTTAGGCAAGATGTTGAAGCTGTTAGAACTGTGTTCAACTCTGGCGTGAAACTAACGGTTATTCCGTGTCGTAATGTGGCTTCAAATTTATCCACAACAATATATGAATTGGAACATTACTTGTTAGGGCTTGGTGAAATTGGAAAGTATTTGTGTGAAATTTTTAAGAATTGTAAAAAAGCATGTAGAAAAGGATTATACGATACTATTGGTGAAAGCAAAACTTTATGGGATATAAGTGCTGTTGCATATTTCTTAAATAGAGATTGGTTTAAATCTACACAAATTAGTTGTCCAGAAATCATAGATAACACAGCATATAAATACACAAACGATAAACACCAAATAACTTTTGTTAGTGACCTAAATAGATACGAAATATATAAAGACTTCTTTATTAAAATGGGATATAAGTGAAAAGTTTAAGATTAAAGACCCTTTAATATTTACATATCTATATTTGTCTTTTTATGTTTTAATATATACAATTTTTTACCCAAATAAGATTATTTTATATTGTGTCATATTATGGGTACACATCAAATAGGATTTTATTTTTTTGTGAAAACACAAAACGTAATGTAATAAGAGTTTTGTTTTCTTGTAAATACAACTAATTTGAAATTGGTTAAAAATTATTTTAAAAAAATTACAAAAACTATTGACTTTTG
>JAZRUZ010000032.1:0-4962 GCA_045598895.1 Candidatus Onthoplasma sp.
AAGAAAATCAACAAGTTTCAAAGAAACGACAAGTAGTTGTTACAGATGGACAAATCAAATCATATGCGATTTTATCGATTGTTTTTGGAATTTTAGGTGGGTGGCTAAGTGTTTATTTTTCAGTTTTTGGATTAAAATGGATTTATAAAGGTCCACAATATTCAAAACAAAGAACATTGTGCTACATAGGTTTAGGCTTATTCTTGATTTGGTTTATTATTTTTATTAGTTTAATATTTGTTTTATAGTTAAAAAAATATCAAAAGAAATATGTCTAATGATATTTTTTTGTTTTGTATTTTAAATTTCAATTGTCCTTTCTTAAAAATTTATTTAACTTTTTAACACAAGGAATTAGTAGTCCACCTACAATGTTACCTAATGTGATTAGCAATAAATAACCTAATGTTTTCCATGACCAAGCAGCAGCAAAAGTAAAATAGAACATGTCGGCGACGCAGTGTTCAAAACCACATAGCACGAAAATGCTAACACCAAAGAACAGCGCTACTATTCTAGTAAGTGGACTATCGAAATTTTTGAAACCTTCTACGGCTAGATAAATTAAGATATTGCAAAATATTCCTAGAATAAATACGCTATACCAACTGTCATTTAATTTTGTATTGGCTAAATTAATACACGTCGTTTGTAAACTAGTGAGCCTTGTTAATCTTAAAAGTAAAGCAATCAACACAGTTCCAGTTAAGTTGCCTAACCAAATGACTAAAAGTTTTAAAATATAACTTTTGTCGTTGTCTAGAGCATAGCAAACTTTGCCTGTAAATAGGTTAAAGTTCATAGTTAGAATTAGGAACAATCCAACCGTAAAGAAGAGTGATCCTGCTATCTTATTTTCGCTAGACAAGAATGCAATGCAACCAATAGAAATAGCAAGTCCTGCTAAAATTGCTAAAACATAATCGTTAATTAAACTAAAAATTTTCTGTTTCATATTTCCTCTTTTGTTTATATAATTTTATCACATTATGAATTTTTTTCAAACAAAATTTACTGTTGTGTAAGGTTTAATTAACTTGATTAAATATTTAAAAGAGAGTAAACTTTATTTTATGAAATGGGTTAGAAAAAAAGCAAAGGCAGGAGATATAATACGAACTAGAGTTCGTTCCTTTTATCACTATGGTATTTTTGTGTCAAATGATGAGGTTATTCAATTTGGCCTTCCTCCATCAAGGAATAATTTAGTTTCGGCTGATAAAGTTAAAGTTCTTTCGACTGATTTAAATAGATTTTTAGAAAATAAAACTTATGAAATAGGTGTTCTTAATTTAAAAGAAAAACTAAAGGCAAGGAAAAGAAAAGATATTGTATCATACGCTAGAAAACATATTGGGGTAGGTGGCTATAATATTAGAACAAATAATTGTGAACATTTTGTAAACATGTGTGTTTTTGGCGTTAAAAAAATAAATAAAACTAAAAACTTAAAAAAATACAGTAAAGACACGACTTACATATTTGTTTCTAAAATACCTGATACAAAATATATTTTACCAATCGAAAATATTGATAGAATTAAAGAAATTTACAGCATAACTAACAAAAAATTGTTAAATGCTAAAACATATATTTGGTCGGTTTTGGAGTTCGCTTTTAAAAACGTATTTGATGTGGATTTGAGTGCAACAAAGATATGGCGCAGTAAAACAGGAAAGTATATGTCTAATGTTTGTCATCTTTCTTTATCTCATTCTGGTGATTATGTCGCTGTCGCAATTTCAAGTAAACCAATTGGTATAGATATTGAAAAGAATAAATCACACGATAAAGAGTTGCTAGATAAAATTTTATCAACTAGCGAACGAAATAACAATTACACAAAACAAGATATACCACTTTTGTGGACAAGAAAAGAAAGTGAATTTAAAAGACGTAATTTAAGCGTGTTTATTCCAAATATTACTAAAATCAATAAAAATTTTGTTAGAAGTTTTGAATTTGCTGATGTAACTAAATATTATTTATCTATTTCTTGTAAAAATAATAAAAAGTTAAGTTTTAACAAAATAATTTGCGATAATGAAGATTTTAAAAGTGAAATATTTGATTTTAACGAGATAAATTGTTTATAATATAGTTGAGGTTTGTATGAAAAAAGAAAAAGAAGTAAATAAAAAATTTGGTCTAGGTAAAGGAATCGGCTCAATAATTTGCGCTTTAATTTCAGTGGTTTTGTCAATCGTGACGATTTATACAAGTGCGAATATTCCCATTCTTTGCATATTGTTTATGTTAGTAGCCTTGATTTTGGCTATTACAAGTTTGATACTTGGAATACTTGCAATTAAAGCATATAACTTTACTAAGAAAAATATAGGTGTAAAATCAAAAGCAACTTTAATTTTAGGAATTATAGGTTGTGTGTTATTCGCAGGAGAGATAGCTTTAATAGCAGTTGCAGGATATGTATTGTTTATTATAAGCCTTTTCGTAGCTTTAGCGAAAGGCCTTGCCGGTGCTTAAAATAAAAAATTAAAAAGGGGGTTACTATTTTAGTAATCCTTTTTATTGTGTAAACAACAAAACGAAATCACATAAGAGATTCGTTTTCTGAAATAAAAAGCCACTTGAAGATTTTTCAAGTGGTCTTTTGTACGACTTTTTGTATCTAATTTGAACTTGTATTTTAGCATCTTACTAAAATTTATAACGATTTTTTAATGTAATTGGTGAATGAAAAAAACTTGAGGTTAGTCAAGTTTTTTCTATGTAATAAATTTAATCTATTATTTCGGTTACGTGGTGGGCTTCAACGTCATCAAAAGAGTTCGCATAAATAATATTTTTTGCATCATCATCAATCAAATAACTTTTTTCGTTGTTTGTTATTAGACTTTTTATTAATCGGCCTTTTAAATAAGGCTTTTCTTCTTTTGTAAAAGAAACTTCTTCGTAACAAATTATGTGAATATTGCTTTCTTTTATAAAAGGTAAATATTGGTTTATCCAATCTATTTTTTGCTGTTTTTGTTCAGTTAAATTGCAGTTGCTTAAAATGTGGAGTTCAATGTTTGGACAAGCAGTTAATTCTTTAACCTTATTTATTATATAAGTTAAAGGTCTTTTACCTACATAATAATGGCTTCCACGTTGTTTGCGTAAATTGTTTGCATCAGTATCAAATTCAACTAACGTGCCGTCCATGTCTAAAAATATATGTATTTTTTGTGTCTCTGCAACTTTTAACAATTTTTCTATTAACATATTTACCTATTTACCTTCTAAAAAAGGCTCTTTTGAGCCTTATGGTGCGGATAACAGGACTTGAACCTGCAAGGTGTTGCCCACAAGATCCTTAGTCTTGCGCGTCTGCCAATTCCGCCATATCCGCACGTCGCAACACGAGCTTTAGCTAGGTTGCTCTTTTCATTCGCAACCATAAGCCTTATGTTCGGTTGCTCCTTTCATAAAGGACAACAATTTTTGTTTTCCTTAATAATTTTTCATTGATTATCATCTCTCGCTTTAGTTAGGTTGAGGACACTTAGATATTAGCATATAAAAAAGGATTTGTCAACTCTTAGTGAAGTTTAGTAAATTATTTATAAATCCTTAAATTTAATTAAAATATAATTTCTTCCTTTTCAATTTCATTAGGCAAAAGAGGAGAAACAGTATCTATTAAATTCTTCACTATATCTTTTATTTCGCCTTGTGATTGGAAGGCTGCTAGACATTCGCTTCCTCCACCTTTAAATTGTTTTGCGACTTTGCCTACATTTATATTCCCTTTACTTCTTAAACTGCAATAGATAACATTTGGTTGAGTTTCTATTAGAATTGCACTTACTTCGGTTCCTGAAACATTAATTCCATTATCTATAATACCAAGAGTGTCCTCAAAAGAGGCATTCAATCTTTGCATTGTTTCATAAGGAATTTTCATTACTGTAAATTTTTCGCCATTGTAATATTTCATTGATTGCAAAGCCTGTGATAATAATTTGGTTTTTGCAGGACTATTATTTTTAAAATAATATTGTTTAATAGCATCAAAATCGAATTTATAATTCATTAATTCACTAACAACATTGTGAGTTGTTTTTGAAACAGACGATGATGTAAAGCAATTTGTATCAGTTATAATTCCTTGGTAAAGTTCTTTCGCAATTAAATTATTAAAATCATAATTCTGAGCTTTACTTATTATATAAACTAACTCGCAAGTGCTTGACACTTTCGGAGAAGCATAATTTAAAGTCCCAAATTTTTCATTAGTCTCATGATGATCAATGTTTATAATAGTGGCTATGTTTTTAATTAAATTTTGATAATTACCAATACGTGCTAAGTTGGGACAATCAAGCACAATAGCTAAATCATAATGTTCATATGGTGTTGGATTAATTACTTCGTCACGTAAAATAGGATTATACAATTCTCCAATTTCTCCATCAATAAAAACGTCAACATATTTATAGTCGTAGTTATTTTTAATTATATTTTTTAGAGCAAACGAACTACATAATGCATCTGCGTCTGGATTTACATGTGAGAAAATAGCGATTTTTTTTGAAGAGTTAAGAAGTTCTTTAAATTTATTTATCATAAATCCTCCATGTGCGATATTATAGAACATTTAATTAAATTTGTCAAATTTGCTAATATTTTAAACAATGAAAAAGAGTTAAGATATTTTTTAAATATTAAAATAAGATGTGATTTCGGTTGTAAAACACAGTGGTTTTTAGTATAATATAACTATGGAAAGTAAGTTAAATGTTTCCACCGAATTAAATGGTGAAGTTCAAAAAGATTTAGGAAGAAAAACAATAGTAATTGGTTGGATATTGCTTATATTAGGAATAATTGGCTTAGTTGGTTATATTGTTTGGTCAATTATTACATGGAAAGACTTTTACTCAATATTGATTATCTTTTCTATATTTTTTATTCTAGGAATATTCTATTTGAATGTAGAAAGAATAAATGTTAAAA
>JAZRUZ010000033.1:0-30026 GCA_045598895.1 Candidatus Onthoplasma sp.
TAGTCACTTAATCCTAAATTATTTTCAGTTATCTTTTCCATATATTTTCTGTAATCATCAGCATAACCTTTAAATTTCTTGTTTAAAAATGATATATAAACTTTGTTTATCCATTCTATATTAATTGAATTCTCATTATTCCTTTCTTCTATAACACAAAATTCGTGCAATGTTCCTTCAAATTCTACTTTCATATCGTCAGCATTAATAATTTTTAATTCTAAATAATCATGAGGATTTGATGATCTCGTAATTATTGCAACACGGCCTAAACCACAGCCTAAACATTTTTTTCTAAAACAATACTCCAAATCGGGAATTAAATTATCACAAACTATTTTATCTATATATGTCTCGTCTTCCATATTTACTCCTACAACCTTATTATATCAACAATTTTACAATTTGTCAATATCAAAAAAGTGAACTTAGTCACTTAATCCTAAATTATTTTCAGTTATCTTTTCCATATATTTTCTGTAATCATCAGCATAACCTTTAAATTTCTTGTTTAAAAATGATATATAAATTTTAGTTATCCAGCCAATATCTATAGAATTCTCATTATTCCTTTCTTCTATAACACAAAATTCGTGCAATGTTCCTTCAAATTTTACTTTCATATCGTCAGCATTAATAATTTTTATACGTAGATAATCATGAGGATTTGATGATCTCGTAATTATTGCAACTTGTCCTAAACATTTCTTTCTAAAACAATACTCCAAATCGGGAATTAAATTATCACAAACTATTTTATCTATATATGTCTCGTCTTCCATACTTACTCCTATAATCTTATTATATCAACAATTTTACAATTTGTCAATATCAAAAAAGTGACCTTAGTCTCCTTTAAAATGTTAATTCTTTAGATGTTTTACTTTCATAAGCAACTTTATAATCTAAAATGTTTTTCATTAAATAAGAACGTAAAAATTCAGCAAAATCAACTCCACAATACAAAGCAGAATTTAAAATAGCCATGCCTTTTCTTTTTACAGCCTTGTAGTCATCTAGCCAATAAGACAGAATTGCAATTTTACTTGACGCAGGAGAAACGATATCAGCGTAGTAAAAATTGTTTTCTTTCTTGATTTTTAATCGCCAAAAATCATTATTTTCTCTAGCAAAAGCTTCTTCAATGTCTTTTATTCCATAATTATTTATTAAAGACTTGATAAAATCTTGTTCAAAATTTCTCATAATTCTTCCTTAATAAAAATTATAACACAAAATTTAAGGTTGTCAATATGAAAATTAAATTTATTTGACATTATAAATTTATTTGACAATATAAATATATTCAACACTTTAAATTTGTTTTATAACAAATTGACTTATCCTTTAATTAAATATACTTAATCTATCGTTTTAAAATTTAAACAAATATTATTAAAAGGACAAAACCTTGACAATTTATTTGTTCAACAATTTTAATAATTCATCTTCGTTGATTGTCTTAATACCCAATTCTTTTGCCTTGTCTAGTTTGCTTCCGGCGTCAGCACCAACTATAACTAAGTCCGTCTTTTTACTAACACTACTAGTTACATTTGCACCTAAATTCATAAGTATTTTTGTTAAGTCTGGACGAGTAAAATTAATTAGACTTCCTGTTAAAACTATTGTTTTATTTGTAAAATTATCATTAATTTCAGTGTTGTCATTAAATTTTATGTTTACACCTAAGTCTAAAAGTTTTTGAATATTATTTAAATTTTCAGTATCAGCAAAATATTCAATAATACTAGTTGCAACTATTTCACCAATATCGTTAATGTTAGTTAAATCTTCTAATTTTGCGTCTTTTAGTTCTTCTAAATTTTTAAACTTTTTACTTAAGACAAACGCCGTCTTTTTGCCGACATTTAGTATACCTAAAGCAAATATAAAATTAGGCCAATCTATATCTTTACTCTTTTCTATGCTAGTAAGTAAGTTGTTTATCTTTTTATCTTTAAAACCATCTAATCCTTCCAACATTTCGCTTTTTAGTGAATATAGTTCATAAGGATAAGCAATATTGAATTTATCATGCAATAGTTCGATAGTTTTCTCACTTAGTCCGTCAATATTCATGGCGTCCCTAGACACAAAATGTGTAAGTCTATCGACGATTTGTTCCATACAACCTGAGTGGTTTAAACAAAATAAATTAGCGCCAATCGACTTTAACTCACTATTGCAACATGGACAATTTGTTGGACTAATAATTTCTTTTGTATTTTCACTAAGTTCTGCTAGTCCCATAACTTCAGGTATAACTTCATTACTTCTACGAACAAAAATTTTACTATTGATACTGATATTTTTTCTCTCAATATCTTGTGTATTATTAAGTGTTGCCCTACTAACTATTGCGCCACTTAACTCGATTGGATCGAGAATAGCAATTGGAGTTATCTTACCTGTTCGTCCTACTTGCCAGACAACATCGAGTAATGTTGTAGATAATTCGATTGGTTTAAATTTGTAAGCCATTGCCCATTTTGGATATTTAATAGTGTATCCTATATCATCTCGAACGGCACAATCATTCACTTTAATAACCATTCCGTCAATCATAACATCAAGGTTATCTTTTATTTTATCAATTCTCTCTATTTCCGTTTTAACTTCATCTATTGAATTAAAAACAAAGAAATAATCGCTGGTTAAAAAGCCTTCGTTTTTTATAAATTCATGCATTTCAAGTTGAGTTGAAAAATTCTTTCCTTCAGCAAACAACACATCATAACAAAAGAAATCAAGTTTTCTTTTTGCTGTTTCTTTTGGATCAAGATTTCTAACAGCCCCTGCTACACCATTTCTTGGGTTTTTAAGAGGTATGTCAGCTGTCTTATTATATTCAATAAATGCAGAATTTGTCATCATGCATTCACCTTGAACGATAAGTTTACCTTTAAAATCTATGGTTAATGGAACGGACTTGATGGTTCTCACCTGTCTAGTTACATCTTCTCCAATAGTTCCGTTACCACGAGTGGTAGCATATCTATAGTGACCGTTGTCATACTCAAGGACAATTTTTAATCCGTCATATTTGTACTCAAGAGAAAAAGTTTGATTTTGTGTAGTATCGTTTTTCATGTCGTTCATCCACTTGTTTAAATCACTAAAATCTTTAACTTTGTTTAAACTCCATAAAGGAATTTCATGTTTACGTTTTTTAAAATCAGGCAAAACGAAATCTCCAACACGTTTCGTTGGACTATCTGGCAATGAAAAATTTAACTCTTTTTCTAAATCAACGAGTTCATAATACATTTTATCATATTCGGCATCACTAATTGTTGGATTGTCATAAACATAATAATTTATACCATGTTTTTTAACTTCCTCGGTAAGCCATTTTAGTCTTGCCATTTTATCCATAATTCACCTCGACTATTAGTCTTTAAATTCAATAGGTGCATAGTCTAAAGAAAGTGTCTTTTCGCCCACTGTATCAAATTTTATTTTAACACAGTGGTTGCTGCTTGCTGGAGTAATTTCAGTTATAACTCCATCACCAAATTTAGGGTGAGTTACCTTCGCACCAACTTTAATCTTGTCTAAATCAAGTGATTTTTTCTCAACTGTATCTTTACTAAATGTATAATTGAAAGATTTATTTGTACTGTTTGATTGTAAATTATTCATATTGTCTCCTTTATAATTTTTGAAACCAAAATTCATATTATTATATGAATTAAATGTCGAATTTATTTGCCTTTTTACCGCCAAGTCCAATTCGTAAATAAATCTAGATTTAACTGTAAAATCACGTTTGCCATACATAAATCTAGATGATGAAGAAGTTAGAATTAAATTCTTTTTTGCTCTTGTAATTGCGACATACATTAGTCTTCGCTCTTCTTCTAAGTCGTCCGTATCGTCGCGACTTATTGGAAAGATTTTCTCTTCACAACCTACGACATAGACATTATCAAATTCAAGTCCTTTTGCTCCGTGAACTGTCGCAATAACGACGCCTTTTCCGTCGTCGCTGTCCATTGCGCTTGATAGTGTTACTGATTCAAGATAATCTACAATCGTCGCCTTAGGATTGTTCTCTTCATATTCTTTTACTGAATTTAACAATGAGTTTACATTCATGTAACGTTCATATTCTTGCTCGTTATCAAGGTCAAAACTTGTATTAATTCCTGTCAATTCTATTAAGTAAGACAAGAACTCATACATTGGTTTTAGTTTAATTTGTTCATTTAAATCTACTAAAATTTTCTTTAGTTCATTTAGTTTATCGTTAAGCGCTTTTGGTAAATTATACAACTCATAATTTAACACAACATCTCGAAGTGAACAATGATTTAATTCACTAAGTGACACTAATTTTTCTATGCTTGTGTCCCCTATACCACGCTTTGGGAAATTAATAATTCTCGTGAAACTAACATTATCACTAGGATTAACGATTGCCGTTAAATACGCTAGCACGTTTTTAATCTCAACTCTTTCAAAGAACTTAAATCCGTTGTACATAATATGAGGTATATTATAAGTTAAGAGTTTTTCTTCAAATGGTCTAGACAAGGCATTTAAACGCATCAAAATTGCCATTTCGTTATATGGTACACCTTTTGCATGCTGTTCTATGATATTTCTTACTACATAATCTGCCTCATCTGTTTCGTTGATGGCTGGATAGTAAACGACTTCATCGCCTTCATCATTTGTAGTATATAAGTTTTTATCTAACCTATTTTTATTGTTTTTAATAATAGTGTTTGCTCTATCTAGAATTTTCTTTGTGCTTCTATAATTTTGCTCAAGTTTAAAAATTTTAGCATCTGGAAAATCTTTTGTAAAATGAAAAATATTGTCAATGTTAGCGCCTCGCCAACCATAAATTGATTGATCCTCGTCTCCAACGATTAAAATATTTCGTGTCTTACTTGCTAGTAACTTTACAATATCATATTGAAGCGTATTAGTGTCTTGGAATTCATCAACTGAAAAATATGTGTACTTGTTTTGAATGCTATCTAAAATCTCAGGTTTTGTTGATATTAATTTATAAAAATTTATAAGTAAGTCGTCAAAATCCATTGCATTATTTTTAACTAATTCATCTTGATATGACAAATAAAACTCTTTAAATTGATGGATTGAAGGCGAATAATCATAAATCTTACAAAACTCATCAATAGTCATGTTTTCGTTCTTTATGGTCGAAATATCGTGTTTAAAATTGCATTTTGTATCTTCGTCATCAATATTAAATTTCTTAAATAAATCTTTATAAATTTTTGCCGTATCCGTGTCACTAAAGATTGTAAAATTGTCCTTATATCCATCTATAAAACTAGCATAAGTACGTAGCATTCTAGCACAAAAACTATGAAAGGTAGCAACTGTCACCATTTCTCCATTTGGTGCAACTTTAATAATTCGCTCTTTCATCTCATTGGCGGCCTTGTTTGTAAAGGTTATTGCTAAAATATTATAAGCAGGAACATGACACTCAGTGATTAAATAAGCAATCCTGTAAGTAAGAAGTCTAGTCTTACCACTACCTGCTCCTGCAGACACTAAAACAGGGCCGTCTGTAGCGACCACTGCTCTATATTGTTCTTCATTTAATAACGTTTTATAATCCATAATAAGAAAAAATTGATACACTTCTTGCCTATCAATTCTTTTATAATTATATCAAAAATTTAAAAAAAACAAAAGTAATTTTAAAAGAAAATTTAATAATTATTTAACAACTTTTAAAAAAAAAGGACAAAAGTCCTTCTTTTTAATATTTTGATTTTTTCATAGCGCGTTTACGTGCTGCTTTTTGTTTTTCTTTCTTAGCAACGCTTGGTTTAAGATATTCATTTTTCTTCTTAAGGTCACCAATAATACCATCTTTTTGGCATTTACGTTTAAAACGTTTTAAAGCGCTTTCGATAGATTCATTCTCTCCACAACGAACTGTAGTCAATTTTTTCACCCACTTTTATTTTTTAATCTTTTTTATTATATGCGATTTTAAATCAATTGTCAATAGATTTTGATTTAATTGTTTAATTATAATAATTATTGTTGACATTTAGTAAAAACTTTGTTATATTAATAATAGGAGTTAAATATATGAAAAAATCAGAAGAATCAATTGAAATAATGTTCACACATAAAGACAATAAACAAGCTTTGGATGAAATTTGTGAAATGCTTATTTGGAGTCTGAATGACCCAGAACTTAAAGACAATTTTTATGTTAAAAAATCAAATTATAATCAATCAGATTGGGACACATTCTCACCATTGGCGAAAAAAACACTTACTAAGCAAGAAGCAAATAAAAATAATTTTGTTGGTTTATACGTTCCTCAAGGCATTGAAAATCAATGTTTAGTTCTAGCAACAACTTACGCCGTGAAATATAAATTAACAAGATACATTTCTTATATAACTAATAATTGCGATATAGAGTTAGAAAGAGATGTTAGAGACGCTGAAAGATTTAAATCATATTTAAATAGTAAAACATTATAAAAAAGACTCTAATATATTAGAGTTTTTTTATTTTTTATAAATAATTAGGTAAATAATAATTTTAATTTACAGTTTCGTTATTTGTTTTAGTTATGTTTTTGTTGTTTAAATATGTTAAAAATTTTTTGTAGCATTTAGAACATATTTTTGTTTTATTTTCTTCAATTAAAGACAAAATCTCATCATAATTCTTTAACATAACATTTTCTCTATCCGGCGTTAAATCGGTTTCATAAAAATAAGTATCTTGACTCCATTTAGAGCATAAAGAAACATTGTTTTTGAATATATGATATTCATTAGAAACAAACGTCTGACCATTTAAAGCGCTATCATGAATAGCTAGTTGAATTTTGATGTTATCCATTAAAAATCCTTTAATTTTTCGCCACCGAGAATATGAATGTGAACGTGCATAACGTCTTGACGAGCGTTTTTACCTTGATTAATTATAATTCTATATCCGTCTTCGATTCCTAATTCTTTTTGCATATGAGAGATTTTACCTAAAATTTTTCCTAAATACTCTGCACCCTCTTCAGTCATAAGGTCAATAGTTGGAACGTGAGTAGTAGGAATAGCAAGCAAATGGACTTTTGCTTGAGGATTTATGTCCTTTATTATCATAAAATCTTCGTCTTTATATAGGCAAGTACTAGGAATCTCACCTTTTCTAATAGAACAAAATACGCAGTCTGTCATTTTACCTCCTCTGCTGTCATACCTTCAAGGTATGGCTCATTTAATTTAACCTCAATAATATCGCCGACATTTTTTTCGCTTTGAACATACGCATATATATAATTATCAGTATACCCAACGGAAAAGCCATTGTCAACTTTTTCGATTAGCATTGTATGAATAGTGTTTTTATTTTTATTAAAGAATTTCGTTTCAATTTCGTGATTTAGTTTTATAAGTCTACCTTCTCTATCTTTCACAACGCATTTATCTACGTCGCCACATAACTTTTCGGCATTAGTTCCACTTCTCACACTATATGGGAAAATATGCATAAAACTAAATTCAATTTCTTTTAGATTTTTTAGCGTTTCATTAAATTCTTCGTCTGTTTCGCCTTTAAAACCAACTATTATATCAGTTGAAATACAAACATTATTAAATTTGTTTTTGATTTTCTTTACAATCTCTTTAAATTGTTCTATCGTATAATGTCTATTCATACGCTTAAGTGTTTCGTTACAGGCAGATTGTAAACTTAAGTGAAAATGAGGACAAAAGTTTTTTGATTTCGATAGAATTTCTAGCAATTCATCATCTAGTACATTACACTCAATTGATGAAATTCTAAAACGAACATTTAGTTTATCAATTTCTTTTATAAGCGTCTTTAAATCACGTTTACCGTCAATCTTATAGTCACTCATATTAATTCCTGTAAGGACAATTTCTTTAGCGTCAGTTGACTTTATTTCGTCGATAATATCGTTTAAATCTCTACTCCTACTGCGTCCTCTCAAATATGGAATAACACAATACGAGCAAAAGTTATCACAACCGTCTTGAATTTTTATGTATTGCCTAGTTCTAGTTTTAATTGGCCTTGCCATATTTAAATAGTTCTTATGGTCTAAGTCAGGAAGAGTTTTATTTTCTTTATTAATAAAATCTAAAATTGTATGTTTACCGAAATTGCCTGTTAAAGCAATAACGTTTTTATTTATTAAAAATTTTGTTGGATTGTTCTGTACAGCACAACCACAAACAACAATTTTTGCCTGAGGATTTATCTTTAAAATTTTCGTTAGCATTTGATGAGATTTTCTCTCTCCTGTGTTTGTAACTGCGCAGGTGTTAACTACATAAACATCAGCGTAAACCAATCCTTCGTCAATTTCGTAACCACTAGACTTTAATTGTGACATAATAGATTGACTTTCGTATTCGTTAACTTTGCAACCAAGGGTTATAACACTAGCCTTCACAATTCACCGCCTTTAACATGCTAACAGCGCTTATACAAGCAACTTCTGCACGAAGAATAGTCGAACCTAGACTAATGTTTTTAGCGAACGCTGAAAAATACATATTTTCATCTTCACTAAAGCCACCTTCTGGTCCAATGATTACTGCAAAATCTCCTCTAAATTTCTCTGTTTTAGATGTAGAGTCTTCATAGGCAAAAAATGCTGTACCTTTATCTTTTATGTCGGTTTCTATATCTTTTTTTGAAATAATAGAAATCTTCATAATATCTGCACGTTCACATTGTTTACTTGCTTGTATTGCTGTAGTTTTTAATTTTTCCAATTTTTTCTCATCAAAATCAGCAACTGAAAAATCACTTTTAAAGAGTTTTACTTCTTTAACATTTAATTCAGCGAGATTGTCTATCGCGGTACTCAAGGCGTCGTTTTTAAGCATTGCTAAGTATACAACGATGTTCATTTCGTTAAAAGATTTGTTTATTGTCTTTTCAATTATTTTACATTTAACTTCATTCTTATTAATTTCAATTATCTTCAATTTATAATCATAGCCATCTCCATTAAACGCCATAATTTCGTCATCTATTTTTGCTCTTCTAACTTTTGTTAAATGTAGCATTTCGCCACCACTAATCGTGACTTCATCTAAATTAAATTTACTAAAAAAATACCTATTATCCATTATTTCCCTTTAACTTTTGTATTGCAATAAAAGTATCGTTATTGTAAATGAAACTACCAGCGCAAAGTATGTCAGCACCTGCCTTTACACAATCTTTTGCATTTGTGTCATTAATTCCACCATCTACTGAAATTAAAATATCTTTACTTAAACTTCTTACAAATTTAATTTTGTTTATTGCGACTTTACTAAATTCTTGACCACCTTTTCCAGCCTTTACCGACATGATTAACACCATGTCTAAAAACTTTAAAATAGGTTCGATTACTTTAATATCAGTATCAAGATCAATAGCAAGACCTACTAATTTACCTGACTTTCTTATTTTAACCAACATGTCTTTCAGGTCATCAACAGAATCAAAAACTTCATAATGAATAGTGATAATATTTGCTGGTGATTTCATATATTTGTCAATAATCTTATCAACGTCTTTAATCATCAAATGAGCATCAAAAAGTATAGGAGAATTTTCTCTTAATTGGTCAAAATATTTATAATCGATAGACTTAAATTTTGTGTATTCGCCGTCCATAACGTCAAGATGATACATATCAGCACCATAAGTCGTTACACGACGTAAATATTCAATTTGGCTAGACATATTTCTTCCGGCAGGAAGACTTGAAGCCGAAACAACAATTTTTTGCATATTACCTTCTTAATATAAGTATAGCACTAAAGAGTAAAAATTAAAAATGTTTTTACAATTTTAAATAAAAAAATAAACAAAGATGTTTATTTTTCTAAATGTTTTGCTCTAAGCATACCACAAGCGCCTGCTATATCTTCGCCTTGACTGCGCCTTAGTGTTGCAGAAAGTCCTATCTTATTCAACTTGTCTACGAATTCAATTGCCTCTTTTCTAGTTGTAGCCTTTAAACTTCCACCATTAGAATTTAAACATATTACATTTATGTGGCAAAGTAGACCATTAGTTAAATTTTTAAGTCTATTTACATCATCATCACTATCGTTCAATCCTTTAATTAAACAATACTCAAAGACAACTCTTCTCTTATTAATTTTAACATAATTTTTTAATGCATTAATTATCTCACTAATTTTATATCGATTTGCAATTGGCATAATTGATTTTCTAATTTCATCAGTAGTAGCATGTAGTGAAACGCAGAGTGTAATATTGAAATTTAGTTTTGAAAATTCGTTAATTTTATCTACCAAGCCACAAGTCGAAAGAGAAATATTTCTTTCACTGACACCAAAGCCCTTTTCGTGTGTAATAAGTCGTAAGAAATTTACTACATTATCATAATTATCAAAAGGCTCACCACTGCCCATCAAAACAATATTTGAAAAATTTCTTGTATTGCAGTTTCCATTATCTGCGTTAAGATTTGCAATTATACTTAACATTTCGCCAGCAGTTAAATCTCTTACTCTACCATTCAATGTTGACGCGCAAAACTTACAGCCCATTCTGCAACCAACCTGAGTTGATAAACAAATTGTATTTCCATAATCTTGAGTTAAAAATACACTCTCAACTAAATTGCCGTCATTTAGTTCTAACAAATATTTTTTTGTTCCGTCTTTGCTTGTAAAAACTTCGTGTATTTTAACAGGCTTCAAAACATATTCTAATTTTAATTGTTCTTTTAGTTCACGACTAAAATTAAGTTCATCCCAATCTTTTGCTTGAATGATTGCGTCAAAAATTTGCTTTGCTCGAAATTTCGGTAAAGCCTTAAATTCTTTTTCTAATTCAACTAAATTAAAATCTGCTAGAATTTTCATTATTTTATAATATCGCCAAGTTTAAATTTGTTGCTATTCATGTAAGACAAGGCAAACATTTTTTGTTTTCCTTCAGGTTGAATAGTAACAACTTCTATAGACTTATCTCTACAAGCAATAATTAGTCCGGTTTTTCCGTTACAAGAAAGTATTTCTCCAACTTCACCTTGTTTCTCATTCACAACAGCAAACAAAACTTTGTATCGCATATTATTATAAATAAAGTAACAATTTTCAAGCGCTCTAATTTTATTAACCAAGTTTATTGCAAGTTCATCAAAATTTAAAATAAAATCTTCCTTTTTTATCATTGGAAAATATGTCATTTTACTTTCATCTTGCCTGGTTCTTTTTGTTAAATAATCGTCAAAATTATTTAAGAACTCAATCAAACACTTACTACCTAAATTTGCAAGTTTAACATACATTGTTGAAGCAGTATCGTCGGGTTCAATAGGAATTTCGCGAGATAAAAACATATCACCATCGTCTAAGCCAATTTCAGTTTTCATAATGGTAACTCCTGTCTTTTTTTCGCCTTTCATTATAGCCCACTCGATTGGTGACGAACCTCTATATTTAGGTAGTAAACTAGCATGAACATTGTATGTACCCTTTTTAGGAATATCTAAAATATTTTGTTTGATAATTTGTCCGTAACTTGCTGTAATAAAAATGTCAGGTTCAAGCGACTTTAATGTATCTTCGCCATCGCGATTTAATTTTTCAAATTGGAAAAGAGGAAGAGAATTATCTAGACAAAATTTCTTAATAGGAGAATAGATTATTTTATTATTTCGTCCATTAATTTTGTCAGGTTGTGAAACAACACCAACAACGTCGAAGTTGTTGTCAATTAGTCCTTTTAAAATCGTTAAACTAAACTCTCCTGTTCCAAAGAAAACTATGCGCATTACTCTTCTCCCATACCTTTAGGTGGAACGCAAATTTTATCAATATACAAAACACCATCTAAATGGTCATACTCGTGACAAACACAAACAGCAGTCCAATCTTCGCAGGTCAAAGTAAATTTATTACCATATCTGTCGTATGCCTTTACGGTCACTTCTTTAGGTCTTTTCACAAAATCAAAAGGAAGGCTAACGCTTAAGCAACCTTCTTTTTTATATTGTTCGCCTGACGAACTAATTATTTCTGGATTAATAAATTCGACTTGCATATTGTTAATATCAATAATAAAAGCGCGCTTCAAAACTCCGACTTGAACAGCGCTAAGTCCAGCACCTGGTTTGTTCGCTAAAGTGTCGTGCATATCATCTAAAAGTTCCCACAATTTTTCGTCAAAAACTTTAACAGGTTTACTCTGTTTACGAATAAAACTATCAGTATGATTTACTATTTCTCTAATAGCCATAATTACCTCAAATTATTTGGATTTATTTCAACAAAAATCGAAACATCTTTTTCTATTATATCACTTATTTCATAGAAATCAAGCGTAATATCATCATTAGGAAGGGTTCTCACTAAAATTTGATAACGATATTTAGTTTGTATGCGTTTAACAGGCGATGGCATAGCCTGCAAAAACAAAATTTCCCTGCCATATTTAGATTTTAACTCTTGTGCTTTATCATAGATTTTTTTAGTCGTTTGTTTTGCTAAATTGTCACTTACACTAGACACTAAAATTCGAATTATGTTACTAAAAGGTGGAAAAGATGTCGTTTGTCTTAAATTTAATTCTTTATCAAAAAATCCCTTATAATCATAGTTCGAAGCAAAGTTATAGACATAATGTTTTGGAGTGTAAGTTTGAAGAACTACAAAACCATCATTATTTTTTCTTCCTGCCCTTCCAGCAACTTGCGTTACTAATTGGAAAGTTCGTTCGTTGGCCTTGTAATCACTGTTATAAAGGCTTACATCTGCATCAATAATGCCAACAAATTGTACATTAGGATAATCATGACCTTTTGCTATCATTTGTGTACCAACCAAAATACTTGGCGTAGTTTTTGCGAACTCTTCAAGTATTTTTTTGTGTCCGTCCTTTGACCTAGTCGTGTCATTGTCCATCCTAAAAATTGGAACATCTTTAAATAGTTTTCCTAATTCCTCAACAACTTTTTCCGTACCAATTGCGCCATATTTGATGTTCGTACTTTTGCAGTTAGGACAAACGTCTAACATCTTATATCTTTTACCACAAAAATGGCATTTAAGTTCATTGTCCTCTTTGTGATACACGAGACTCACTTCACAATCATCACATTTTGCCCTATAACCACACTCTCTACATAAAACAAAAGATGCAAACCCTCTACGATTAATAAAAATAATCGCTTGTTTGTTATTCGTGACACATAGATCAAGTTTAGTTATAAGTTTGCGACTGAATGGACTAGTATTTCCGTCCAACAATTCATTTGTCATGTCAACAATTTCTATCTTAGGCATATCTTGACCATTTACTCGATTAGGTAAACTTATTAATTCGTAGTCGCCCTTAGACGCCTTATAAAAACTTTCTATACTTGGTGTTGCACTACCTAAAATAAGAGGGCAATTGTTAAGTCTTGCTCTAAATTCAGCGACAGTATGCGCATCAAAGCGTGGATTGGATTCACTGACATACGAACTATCATGTTCCTCATCAATGATAATAGCACCCAAATTATCAATGGGCGCAAAAATAGCACTTCTAGCGCCTAAAACTACATGAACATCACCCTTAAATATCTTATCCCACTCATCATATCGTTCTCCGTCGCTAAGACCACTATGAAGGACAGCGACATCATTAGGGAAACGAGAATTAAAGCGTTGCATCATTTGAGGTGTTAAAGATATTTCAGGTACTAGCATAATAGCAGTTTTATTATCTTTTATAGCCTTCTCAATAATGTTCATATAAACTTCAGTCTTACCACTGCCCGTTACTCCATGAAGTAAAAAGGTTTTGTTTTGGTCATAAATTTTGTCAACTGCATCTTGCTGTGAAGCAGTTAAAACTTTCTTATCATCTTTAACTATAACGTTTGTTAACCTAAACTTTCTAATTGGATTTTTTGATATTATTCCTTTTTCAATTAGAGCATTAACTCCAGATCTACCAAACATTTCTACTGCAGTGGAATATAACATTTCACCATTGTCATTTAAATAACCAACTACAGCAAGTTGTGCTTTCGCTTTATTACCTACCATAGATATAGATGTATCAACATCATAATTTAATTTAAGATTGTAAATAGTTTGTTCTTTAGATTTATCAAGTCTAACGCAACTAGGAAGAACTAATTTAAAAGCATCAGAGAAACGTAAAAAAAAGTGTTGCACTAAAAATTTAACAAGTTCCAAAGTCTCAGTTTTTAGTTTAGGAACACTTTCCATATTTGATATTATAGATTTTATTTTATTTAAATCACAATCAGTAGTTTCACTAAGTCCTATAACATAACCCAAAACTAAGCGAGAAGCAAATGGAACTTTGACACGCATACCTATTTTAGTATCAGGCAATGCAACATAATCAAAGATTCTATCGACAGCGTCATTGGCGATGTCAACTACCACTTGTGCATACATAAAGTTATACTCCTACTATCTCACCTTTTACCAATTCGTTAGCAGCATAATTAATAGCAAGGTTACCACTACTATTCAAGAGAGTTGGTATCTTATTGATTAAATCTTTAGCACGTGCTCCAACGATAACAGCCACTTGATATCTACAACCTGTGACTTTAACTAATTCATCAATAGGTGGTTCGAATAACATAAAAACTCCTTAAATATGCCTAAATTCTAGCATTATTAAAATTATTTGTCAAACATTTTTGTCTAGTTTTGAGATAATTTTTTTAATTTTTCTAGCGTCTTTTTGGCGCCATTTTGTTCTGCTTCTCTTTTTGTAGAACCTTGTCCGAAAGCATAGAAAACATCATCAATAAGTACGTTTGCTCTAAAATTCTCTTGTCCTCCACGAGTCAAATAAGTATCGGTTTTATATTTTAATTTTTGTTTGTTCGATTGTGTTAATTCTTGAAGTATAGACTTAAAATCATTTGCTGTAAAACCTAGTTTCAATTTTTCTTTAATGTTAAGTTCATTTAGGACAGCAGTACCAATTGAGTGCAAACCGAAAGATAAGTACATAACACCAATCATACTCTCAATAGTGTCAGCAAGGACTGCATCACTAACAGGTCCTTGAAAACTTTTACCAAGTAAAATTCTAGATTCAATTTTTAAATTACGAGCAACGTTTGCTAAAGACTCTGTACAAACAAAATTTGCTCTAATTTTACTCATCTTGCCTTCTGGATAGTGGCAATTTTTATACAAATAATGGCTTACGATAGTAGATAAAACTGTATCACCCAGAAACTCAATTCGTTCATTGCATTCAGTAGAATGTTCATGAGCGTATGAAGAATGAGTTAAAGCTAGCGTCTTTAACTTTTCATCACATTTTTCGAATAAATTTATAAAATTATTAATCTCTTTCAATACTTACAGCCTTTTTAACCTTCTCTATCATTTTATTCTCAGCCAAAGTATAAGCCTGTTTTATTGTTGTAGCAATACTATCAGCCTTGCTATTTCCATGACATTTTAATACAATTTTGCTAACACCTAGTAATGGTGCTCCACCAACTTTTCTGTAGTCATATTTTCTTTTCATAGCGTACAAGCCTTTCTTTAGAAGTAATGCTCCAACTTTATTTTTTAGATTTGTTCTAGTTAAATCTTTAATTTCTCCAAACAAAATTTCAGCAGTACCTTCAATAGATTTTAATACAACGTTTCCTGAAAAGCCGTCAGCAACAACAACATCAACAATACCACGTAAAATATCTCGTGATTCTATATTTCCTACAAAATTTAAATTAGAATTCTTAAGAAGTGCGTATGCCTCTTTAATCATCTCGCTACCCTTTTCTTCTTCGGTTCCAATGTTTAGTAAAGCAATACGAGGATTTTCTACTCCCATTGCCTTCATATACTCGTTGCCCATAATAGCAAAATCTAATAGGTTTTCAGGCTTACATTCAGCATTAGCACCTGCGTCTAACAGCATTGTACCATTGTCATTCATGGTTGGCAAAATTGGCGCTAAAGCAGGACGAGTAATATTTCTTATTCTTCCTAATTTAAGTACCCCACCTGTTAAAGTTGCACCTGTGCTACCTGCAGAGATTAAAGCCACAGCATCATCATTTTGTTTTAAGTAATCGTAAGCAACAACTATGCTAGAATTTTTCTTTGTCCTAATTGCAACAGTGGGAACTTCGTTCATTGTGATAATGTCTGGAGCATGGACAATTTCCATACGGTCACTTACAAAAACATTTTCTTCTAAGCATGCTGTGATTTTATCTTTATCGCCTACCAAAACCAAATTAAGTTCCTGATTTTCTTGCAAAGCATTGATACAACCTTTAACAATTTCTTGTGGTGCGTAATCGCCACCAAAAGCGTCTACTACTATTTTCATATTTACCTCTAATAAAAGTATAGATTATTTTAAATATTAAATCAATTAAATTTTGTTGTCATTTAAAAGATTAAATAAGGTTTGATTAAACTTGTATTTTTCTTTTATATTTTTTATATCAAAATTTATTTTCTTTGTACTATTCTTCGTTGCTCTTATCATTAAATTTTTAGGTGTGTTATCTAAATCTACTAATTCAATAACATCAACTGAATAACCATTTTGTCTTAATAATTCAACTCGTACTGCATCAGTCAAAAGAGCCGAAAATCTCTCTTTAATAAGACCATCTTTCAAAAGTAAATCAAAGTCACCACCACTTTTAATTGATAAATTAATTTCATGCTGACAACAAGGCACAGAGAAAATCTGTTTTATGTTATTTTTAATTGCAAAATCAAGTGCAAAATCTGTCGCCGTATCACATGCATGAAGCGTAACAATCATATCAACATTATTGTTAAACAACTTGTCTTTCTTTACATCACTTACATAAAATTCTAGTCCATCATAGCCATATTTTTTAGAAATATCATTGCAATTATCTACTACATCTTTTTTTAAATCATAGCCAATAATTTTAGCCTTAATGTTTTTTATTTTCACAAAATAAAAATAAATTAAAAAGGTTAAATATGATTTACCACAACCAAAGTCAAGAATAGTTATTTCATCTTTTTTCAAATTTTTGTATACATCGTCGATGATTTCAATAAAGCGATTGATTTGCTTAAATTTATCATGCTTGGAAGCAACAATTTTATTGTCTTTAGTAAAAACTCCTAAATCAACAAGAGCAGGAATATTGTCTCCTTCATTAAAAATATAATTCTTTTCTCTATTTTGAGTAGTTACATTTAATTTTAAATTGTTTTTACTTTGCTTTTTCTTATATTGAGTTTTAGATTTAGAAAAAGTTATAGTTTCACCTTCTAATTCTATTGTGATTTGTTTGTATAAACTAAAATTTAAATCAAACAATTCAATAAATTCAACATTTTTATGAAAAACCTGGTCGCCTTTGAAATTTTCAATTTGCCACTTTTTTTTGTCACCAACTAAAATTGGACGAATTATAATTTTCTTTATTTCATCATTCGTGTCACTTAAAATAATTTTAACAATTTTTTCTTCGTTATTTTTAAATTCTTCAATAATTTTATCCATAATTTAATTATAGCACATATTAATATTTTAGTAAAATAAATTGAAAGAATGTTGTAAGTTAAATTTTAAATTTAAACTAAAAATTATTAGTTAATAATTTTATATAATAAAATTTTTCGTATAAAAAAACCCACTAAGAGTGAGAATTTTTTAATTATTTATTTTCTTGTTTTTCTGTATTTACAACTTGTTCTCCGTCGTAGTATCCGCAATTCTTACATACTTTATGAGCAACTTTTTTCTCGTGACAATGTGGGCATTCTACAAGAGTAGGAACAGCTGCTTTCCAATTTGCACGACGTTTATCACGTCTTGACTTTGAAACTTTTCCCTTTGGAACAGCCATGATTAACCTCCATAAATTATTGTGCGTTTTTCAGCACTCGACAACTTTATGGCTAGATTATATCAAAAATTGAATTCATTGTCAACTAGTTTAATAAAAAATTTAATTAATCTTCAATTTGTAACTTTGTAATGCAAATTGTATTGATAATTTCAGCAATAGAACTTCCACGACTAAGGTCGTTTACAGGCTTTTTAAAATTGAGCATAATTGGACCAACTGCCGTGTAGCCAGCAAGACGCGCTGTAATCTTGTAAGCAATATTTCCAGCGTTTAAATCGGGAAAAATAAAAGTATTTGCATTACCACCAACATTAGATGTTATTCCTTTTTGAAGAGCAGTAGTTTTATCTACAGCAGTATCAAATTGCATTTCGCCATCAACTAAAAAGTTAGATGTTTTTTTAACTAATGCAGTAGCGTTTTGAATAAGTTTAACTTTATCGCTATCAGCACTTCCGTGCGTTGAATAACTAAGCATTGCAATTTTAGGAGTTTTCCCTAAAACATTTTTAACGAACTCGCCGCTAGAAACAGCAATCTCACTAAGCAATTTTTGATCAGGTGATTCATTTAAAGACACGTCTGCGTAAAACAAAGGTTTTTTATTAGATTTAACTAACAACATGCCTCCAACAACTTTGTCCTTACCTTCCTTTGTCTTAATTGTTTGCAAAGCAGGACGAAGAGTGTCTGCTGTTGTCCATTTAGCCCCAGCAACCATTCCGTCTGCCAAATTATTGTAAAGCATCATACAAGCAAAATAATTGTAATTTTTTACCATTTCTTCTGCTTTATTTTTAGTTAATCCTTTATCTTTTCTTAAATCATATAGTTGTTTCGCGAACTCTAATAAATATTTATTTCGCTCAGGATTAATAATTAAGCAATCGTCATTTTTAAATTCTTCACCGAATTGTTTTGGAGTACCAAAAACAACAAGACGAGAAATTTTATGTTTCAAAATCTGTGAACAGGCATTATAAACTCGTTTATCTAGACTAGCCTCAGGAACGATAATGGTTCCCTTGCTTTTTTTTGCTCTTTTAATTAATTCTCTAATTGTATCCATACTTTTACCCCTTGAACTTCAAATGTAATTTTCAATTTTAGTTCTACTTATTTTTTTATAATTAATATAATTATATATGATAAAAATTTTAAAGGCAAATAAAATAGCATGTTTATTCTTAATTATTATCGCTGTACTTTTTATTATAAACCCTAATCTATGTGCTTCGTCTAGTTTGAATGCTGTAAAAGTTTGGTCAAGCAGTATCTTCCCAATAATGTTTCCTTTTTTTGTACTATCTAGGTGTATAGTTTGTGTGTCTAGTTCAAATGTAAATATAATTGATAAATATTTTTCTAAATTTTATCATTGCCCAAGTGGAAGCCTAAAGATATTTTTTTTGTCACTTCTTGCCGGTTATCCAATGGGCGCAAAGTTAATTTCAATTCAATATAGCGAGAAAAATATTGATAAAATTGAAGCCGAAAAAATGCTATCTTTTTGTTCAATCAGTGGTCCAATGTTTATTATAGGAAGTGTCGGTCTATCTTTTCTTTTGTCATATAAAGCAGGACTAGTTATACTTATTTCAAATATTATTGCTGCTCTAATCAATGGTCAAATCTACAAAGAAAAATTCGTTTATAAAGACATAAAAATTAACTCGTCTAATTTTGAAATTGGAGAAATTGTTTACGACTCGCTTAAATCTATACTTATGATTTTAGGCTTTTTAGTAATTAGTTTTGTTTTCATTGACGCATTAAACAATTTAAAAATTTTAGATTTTTTAAGTATGTGTTTATCTAAAATTACATGTTTAGACAACGATTTAATTAAAGGCGTATTTTCAGGACTTTTAGAGATGACAAGAGGCATTTTAGACATTTCGAAATTAAATTTCAGTCTAAGATTAAAAACAATTATTTCTAGTGGCCTTATAGGTTTTGGTGGCATTTGTGTTCTTCTTCAAAGTAAATCTTTTTTGAGCGAAATGAATATAAAAACAAGCCATATTTTAAAACAAAAAATTACACAAGGACTATTCTCTAGTGTAATTTCAATTTTAATATGTTTGATATTTAAAATTTAATTGTCAAACAAGGTGCTATAAGTATATTCGTAAACGCTAGCAGCAAGTTCTCTCCACTTTTTGCAAGCTGTAGCAGAACTATGTCTTGTGTCAGTTTTAATCGTTAATGAAAAAATCGCTTCAGTGGTTAAAGGCTCTAAAATTTTTAAATCAACTGTATAACTACCGTCTTCGTTTTTATATGACTTTGAAATATACTCTTGATTTCTCTTAAACTGCATTTTATTGTCCATGGCGAATTGAGAAATGCTATCTCTTAAACTTGCAGGAATACGAGTATAAAATTGTGACAAACACTCTCTCCCAGCAACCGTGATATTGTATCTATTTTCATCGCTATCTGTGTTTGGCTTATATACGAATTTAGACATTATAAGTTGAGATAAAAGATCTTTACAATCCATCCAATTGACCCAATTATTTTGACTAGAACAAATCTCTAAAATAGAATTTTCAGTAAGAGGAATTTCCATCTTATCTAAAACATATAAAAGTATTAATTTATTGACTGTTGTGTCTGCTACAAAATCCATAATCGTTCCTTTATTAACATTTTACAATAAAGTAAATAAAAAAACAAGAAAATTGCGTCAGTTTTCGACAAATCGACAAAAAACTATTAATTTTATTTGCAAGATGCAAAGATATTTGATATAATTTTTATGTGTTAGTTCAAGAATTAAACGAATTTAATAGTATTTGTGACGAGTTTTCATCTGGAAAATACATTTTAGTCGACGGCAAAATCAATTCTCTACTCAAATGTATTGAAAATAACGAAAAATTGAAAAACATAGTCTTTTCATGCCTTGATGAGTATGAATTTACTAGCGTCTTTAAAGAAGAGATTGGTCGACTTGATTTTTTAACTCATGTCGCAGTACCCACGGAAGAAAGACAACTTGTTTCTTTAGTTTATAATCTTTTATATCGAATTCAAACAAAAACTCTAAACTTAAATGAGTTTTTAACTAATTATTTTGCTAACTCCACTGATATGAATGAAGCATTTGAACAATTTTCTAATTCTTTAATTATACCTTTCAAAAATGCTGTAAATTCGCTATTTTCTAAAAAACATGTCATCGTAGACTCCCCTGAATATCAAGAAAATTATTATAACAAAATTAAAACAAACGTAAATTTAATTTTAGATAATATTGACAATTATAAGTTAAAACTTGAGGACAAAGAAGAATTTAAAATGATTTTAACCTCTCTCTTTACTGCTAGCGATAAAAACGATAAAAAGTTGGTTTTTACTTTAATGATTGCTCTTAACTATTTTGCAAAGTTCCATAAAAAAGTTCGCCCTGCCTACCTAACTCTTGAAGATTGCTTTGAAAAATAAAATTATAAAATATAAAAAAAGGAGTGTTATGAAAACAAAAAAATACATATTTTCACTTATATTTAAATTACCTATTTTAATTTTAGGTATATTAGGTAGTTACAACACCTTCTCAGAAAGAATTCCTGCATTAGGAGGAGACGGAAGGCCTGTTGCTCTTTTCTTTACATCATGGACAGCATGGATTTGCACTCTTTCAGTTCTTATCTCAATAATTTTAACCATATTAGTTCTAACAAAAAAAGTAAAAAATGTTTACAATAAGTGGTTTATTGTAATTAAACTTTCAGCCGACACTATGGCAATCGTAACTTTCTTAATCGCAGCTTTTGTTTTACCTGATAGAATTTGGTTACGTTCTTATTGGACATATGGCTGGACTATTAAACATTTCTTGTTACCAATTTTAACGGTCGCTGATACTTTCTTATTCTTTGATGGTAAAATAACTTGGTGGCAACCAATTTGTGCTTCAATTCCAATGCTTATGTATGGAATTTATATGATACCTAGACTTCTAATCTTTAGAGCGAAATCTGGTGGACATATTCCAGAAACTGAATGGCAAAACTATTATCCTTATGCATTTACTAACATTGATAAAAACGGAGGTTCTCCACTACTGTTCTTTGCTTTAATCTTAGGCCTTGCTGTTCTTATGATAGGTTTATCTTACATATATTATCTCATTCTCAAAAAAAGAAATAAAAAATAAAACATTAATCTAAACTAACAAACTATTTAAAAATTTACTTTTGTATAAAAAATCACGGCATTCCGTGATTTTTTAATTTAAATTTTATTCTATTAGTGGATAATTTTAATCTACATTTACGCCTTTATTAAACTGCTTTCGTGCAACAAAGTAAAACATCACACTATATAATATATACATTACTAAAGCAACAATTAATAGCATTATAAACACTTCTTGTGACATAGTTTCAGCAAACATATTATTAATTTGACCCATAAATCCAGCAATGATACTAGCAACTAATACTGTAAAAATTCCTGTAATTAAATAAAACTTAATAAATATTTTAACTCCTTTAATTACTCTACTATTATTGCTTCTGCAAGCCATAACAATTGAAGCAAAGGTAATACTTATCATAGTTGTAATCTCAAACAATATTATTAGACCGATTAAGACTAGCGCAAGACTAACCGGAATATTAAAACTAGTAAAACTTAATTCTAAAATCATTTTTAATTGTTGCATAAATTCAGGAGAATATAATACAATAAACAAATCTAAAAACGAAACTAGAACACTGATAAAAATCACTATTAAAGCAGACAAATATTTAGAAGCAAGTAAATTATTTTTCGTGACAGGCAATGTGTGAGTTAAATAACTTTCATCTTTATAGAACGAACGTATAAATACTCCAATTATCGCTATAAACATATTAACTAAAATTGATACAATTGCTGAATATGTAAGGCTCGCAAACACTGAACCTAGAATCATAAAGAATTGAATATTTTTCCATATATTTATAAACCTTGTAATCAATGCAAGCCCTAAAGAAATAATGTAAATATAAATGAGTACTTTTGTCATCTTTTTTAAATCATATTTCATAAGTTTACTTAACATAATTTCCTCCTAAAAATTTCATCAATAGACATCTTGTATTTAGTTCTTAATTCATCCGTTTCCCCTGACATAACAACTTTACCATTATCTATAAACACTACTTCATCTAGTATCTTCTCAACATCACTTACCAAATGTGTAGTAATAAGCAAACTTGAATTTTTATCAAAATTAGATATAATTGTTTTTAAAATATAATCTCTAGTCGCAGGATCCACTCCACCTAAAGGTTCATCAAGAATATACAATTTTGCTCGTCTTGACATAACGAGAACAAGTTGAATTTTTTCTTTCATACCTTTACTCATTTTTGAGATTTTACTATTAATATCAAGGTCCAAATCTTTTAGTAATTTAATCGCCTTTTTTTTATCAAAATCCTTGTAAAAAGTTTCAAAATATTCTATCACTTGTTTAACAGTATTATCACTTGATAAGTAAGTCCTTTCTGGTAAGAATGAAATCAATTTTTTACTCTCTACTCCAACAGTTTTACCACAAACTAAAATTTCTCCAGAATCAATAGTAAGTAAATCATTAATCATTTTTAGAATTGTTGTTTTACCACAGCCATTTTTACCAAGAAGCCCCACAATTTTTCCTGCTTCGACGTTAAAACTTACGTCATCAATAATTTTTTTCTTGTCAAAAGATTTAGTTAAATTTTTTACTTCTAAAATATTTTTCATTTTACTTCACCTCTATTATTTTTTTAATTACTTCATCTTTATCAATGCCAATATTATTCATATCTTTAACAAATTCTTTGATTCTTTCACTTATAATTTTGTTTTTTATTTTTTCTATGATTTTTTCGTCAGTTGTCACAAACTTTCCATTTGTCCTGTCGGTTATTATAAGTCCCTCTTCTTCCAACACCGCAAGCGACTTTTGAATTGTATTAGGATTTACATTGAATTCAAGCGCATATTCTCTAACCGACAACAACTTTTCATTAGGTTTTAACTTACCACTAATTATTTCCTTTTCAATACAATCAATAATCTGTAAAAATATCGGTAAATCACTCTTAAAATCACAACTCATCTTTTCTCCACTGTATTACTTTACTAATACAATAATACAACAAACCAAAATTTATGTCAACAAATTTTAAAAACTTTTAAAAATATTCGAGAATGCTTCTTTAAAAAACAACAAAGAAACCATATCTCTTACGAGATTTCTTTTTGCTGTTTACAAAGAAACCAAATCTCGTACAAAATTCGGTTTATTGTTTACACAATAAAAAATGACTCTTACGAGCCACTAATTGTTATTTTTATAATTCAGGTTCTACAAAACCTGCTACACTTTTTACTTCTTGAAGTTGGAAACGATATTCTTGTTCCACATTTGGATATTTATTCTTGTCAACTTTGCTAGTAAACATTTCTAAAGGACGAACATATTCCAGACCATTGCCATATAAAGCCTTGTAATGGACTAATTTCTCTTTCGTTTCAGAATGGAAAACAATTCCTAAAACTAAATAACTATCACCTTTAAAGTGTTTGTAAATTCTTCCTGGTATTATTTCCATAATATCTCCTTTAGTTCAAAATTTTCTTGGTGCCGGTGGCGAGTAGCGTATAAAAACAACATTTTGTATGTTGTTTTAGCGTAATGAGAGCGAGGCTTTAGCTGAGCTGGACGCGGTCGAACTCGTTCGGTCCCGACCGTCTAACAAAAAATGGCTTGAAATAAGCCATTTTGGTGCCGGTGGTCGGGGTCGAACCGACACGGGATTTAACTCCCCCAGGATTTTAAGTCCTGTGCGTCTGCCATTTCGCCACACCGGCACGTCGTGACTCGAGCTTTTTCTAGGTTGCTATTACAACCTTAAGCCTTATGCTCGGTTACTCCTTATATAAAGGACAACAACACTTGTTTTCCTTTATAATCTTTTAAATCGCTTAGTAACATTACAAGCATTTAATTTAAGCTATGTTACTTCATTAGTTGGTTTGTCCTAGTATTTTAGGACGATTCTAACTAAAACTATCGCTAAGTTTTAGAATTGGAGGCACCAGCCAGATTCGAACTGGCGGTGAGGGTTTTGCAGACCCGAGCCTTACCACTTGGCGATGGTGCCATTAAACTCTATAATTATATATGAAAATAAAAAAAAATGCAACACATTTTTAATGATTTTTTTAAAAATAATAAAAAACTTGGTTTTTCACCAAGTCTATGGAGCGGAAGACCAGATTCGTCGTCGTAACACTCATTTTATCTCATTTGCTATTCGCAAATTTCGTTTTATACTCGGTTACTCCTCTCATAAAGGACAACAATTCTCGTTTTCCTTTATAATCTTTTCGTTTTTTGTAGGCAAAGTTAACTCAATCTTTTGATAGATGTAATTGCAACCTTAAGCATAATTTGTATTTTTAAAGACGCACTACGTTAACCTTTTTAAAAATATTTGCGAGTTCGAATCTCTATAAAAAAAACTTGGCGTTATACCAAGTCTATGGAGCGGAAGACGAGATTCGAACTCGCGACATTTGCCTTGGCAAGGCAACGCTCTACCACTGAGCCACTCCCGCATATAAGTTTTATGATTTACTAAGATTATTGTTTTAGGAGTTAAGGTCGCGTTGCCTACGGCAAGCTCTTCCCGTCGCTTCGCTCACTCGTTTAACGCTAAAATATACCAAAGGGTATATTTTGACGCTACTCGCCACTGAGCCACTCCCGCACGTCGTAACACTCGCTTTAAATCATTTGCTATTCGCAAATTTCGTTTTATGCTCGGTTACTCCTTCTATAAAGGACAACGCAAGTCGTTTTCCTTTATAATCTTTTCATGTTTATTTGGAATTTGTATTTCACTCGCTTTAACTCATTTGCTATCGTAAATTTCGCCAAATTCTTAGGTTACTCCTTCTATAAAGGACAACACAAGTCGTTTTCCTTTATAATCTTTATATATTCTAAAATATATTAAAATTGCAATCGATGGTGGGAGTTATAGGACTCGAACCTATGACCCTCTGCTTGTAAGGCAGGTACTCTACCAACTGAGCTAAACTCCCATTTGCGATTGCAACATTTCAAATATAACATATAAAAAAAACAATGTCAACAATTTTTCATTATTTTTCTAAAATTTTTGAATTTTTACAAATTTTATTCTGTTCATATTTTTAAGTTTGAAGAAATTTTATCAAGTTTTAATATGCATTATAAAAATAATTTATAGTAATAACACTATTTATGTATGAATCATAATGTTTAAATATGAAAAAAGGCGTAATCGCCTTTTTTTGTTAGTTACTACATGACTTTGTTGTGTTTGAGTCTTGCGAATTTGAGCAAGATTTTGTTTCTCTAGTTCCACAATTTGAACATGACTTAGTTTCTCTAGAGCCACAATTTGAACATGATTTTGTAGAACTTGATTTACAACAAGTTTTGTCACAACATTTTTTCTTTTTACCAAACATTGTTTCTCTCCTTTTATGTAGTTGACTACAATTTTATTTTGTGTAAAAAATGTAGAATTAATTATAATTTAATTGCCATTTATTGTAAATTTTATAAATGACGATAATATAAAAAATAGTGTTCTATACCATATATTGAATAAAACACTATTATAATACACTAAATATTATTCAACTGATATAATGTAATAGTATACAGGTTGACCACCAAGAACTACTGAAATATCAATTGATGGGTACTTCATTTCAAGAGTTGCTTGCAAATTCATAGCATCATCTTCAACTATTCCATCGCCATAAAATAATGTAATATTACAAGTATTTTCATCAACTAATTTTTCAATTAATTCAATAGTTGTGTCAGAAACATTTGTTCCGGTTGATACTATTCCATGTTGATCAAGTCCCATAATGTCGCCTACTTTAATATCAACTCCGTCAATATTTGTAGTTCTTACTGCATATGTAACTGAACCAGACTTAACATTAGGAATTGCATCCATCATATTGCTCTTGTTTTCTTCAAGACTAGCATTAGGATCAAAGGTTAAAATTGAACTAATGCCTTCTGGAATACTTCTTGTAGGAATAACAATCAAATTTTTGTCTGTAATGTCATTTGCTTGCTCTGCGGACATAATAATATTTTTATTATTAGGGAAAACAAAGATATTTTTCGCATTTATGCTATCGGCTGCTGTTGCAATATCGTTAGCGCTAGGATTCATTGTTTGACCACCACTAATAACATAATCAACTTCAATATCCTTGAAAACGCTAGTCAATCCGTCTCCAGCAGCAACTGAAATGATACCAAACTCTTTCATAGGCTCTTTTTCTTGAAGTTTACGCATATTTCTGTTTTGTTCGAGCATGTTTTCGATTTTAACACCATTTAATTCGCCTAATTGTAAAGCATATCCTAAGGCTCTATTTGGCTCGTTAGTATGTACGTGCACTTTTATGAGTTGAAGATCTCCAATACAAAGGACACAATCGCCAATTTCACATAATCTAGAACGTAATGTGTTAATATCAGCGTCGGTAGTCTTCTCGTAGATGTTAATAATAAAGAATTCGGTGCAATAAGCATACTTAATATCGGCTAAAGATTCAAAATTAACGTGTAAATCTTCGCTTGTAATGTCTTTTTCTATGTTGTTTACAAATTCAACTTCAGCCATTTCACCTGTTAAAGCCTTGTAGAAACCACTGAAAATCCACATTAAACCACGTCCACCAGCGTCAACCACTCCTGCTTTCTTCAAAACAGGTAACATATCAGGTGTCATTTGAAGTGTAGATTCGCCAAAAGAGATAACGTCTGACAAGAATTCTTCAAAAGATTTGCTGTTTTTAAGCGCAAGTTTACTTCTATCAGCCATCGCTTTAATAACTGTTAAAATTGTTCCTTCTTTTGGCACGGTAACAGCCTTATAAGCCATTTCTGAGCCGTTTTGGATAGCCTTGGCGAAGTCTTTTAATTCGATTTCGTCTTCACAAGTCATGAAAACAGAACAAATACCTTTTATTATTTGTGAAGTGATAACACCACTGTTACCACGAGCGCCCTTCAAAGCACCACGGTTGAAAGCAACACAAACTGATTCGATAGTGTTGTTCTCACACATGCTCATCTCATTTGCAGCACTCTTGAGTGTTAAACTCATATTTGTTCCTGTATCTCCATCTGGCACAGGAAAAACATTCAAAGCATCAATATCATTTTTATTCTCTTCTACTAAAGAAAATGCGCTTGCAAACATTTTTCTAAGAGAAGAGCCATCTAAACTCTTAACCATTGTATTAAACTCCTATATCCTAACGTCTACGATATGTACGATAACCTTTTCGACTATCATACCTGTGAAGCGTTCAACGGAATACTTAATGCTTTGTCTAATAGACTCAGACACAGCAGAAGCAGATACACCGCAATGACGCATAATAACGTAGGCATCTATTTTCATTTTATCATTACTAAGAGAAGTAACTACAATTCCTTTGTGAGCAGTGGTCAAAGTATTTCCTTTGAAAAAACTGCGCGCAGAAACAAGTCCAACTACGCCAACACACTCGAGAACAGAAACAGCAGCAACCTTGCTAATTGCACGCTTACTGACATTGATCTTTCCGAACGAATTGAAAGTAGAAAGTTCCATCATCTTCTCCATTGACATTATATAATATATCTAAAAAATTTGCAATCAATTTTAAGCAATTTCTTAAAAATGCTTGCTTTTTTACTCCCTCTATGTTATTATAAACAAGAATTTGAAATATTATGGAGGTAAATCTATGAAAGTTTGCGAAATTTGTGGAAAAGGACGTACAACAGGAAATAACGTAAGTCACAGTATGCGTCATACTAAGAGAACATACGAAGCTAATATCCAAAAAGTTGAAGTTGAAGAAAATGGAAAGAAATGCAAAAAGAGAATTTGTGCTAAATGTTTAAAAACTATGAAAAAAGAAACTAAATAGTTTCTTTTTTTGTCGGCTTTTCTTAAAAGGCGACTAAATAGACTAGTAAATAGTTTCTTTTTTTGTCAATATTTACGAAGTAAATTTGACTAAATAGATTTGTAAATAGTTTCTTTTTTTGTCGGCTTTTCTTAAAAGGCGACTAAATTACTAGCAAATAATTGCTTTCTTTTTTTATTCGTATTTTCCTAAAATGCGACTAAATAAACTAGTAAATAGGCTTTCTTTTTTTGTCAACTTTTCTTGAAACACTATATAATAATATCGCTTTTTGCCTTTATGAACTTTATATGTCTAGTAAAAACTCATCATAATTAATTCGAGATGGGTTATATTGAACTTCTTTAATATAATCTAAATTATTTTTATCTTTAAAATATACAGATAGTTTAATAAGTCTTATTAAAACATTAATATTATACTGATTGTTCACAACTAAATGTGCAACTTCAAGTTTATTGTCAAAAAATGAATTGGGTATTTGAGATGTGTATTTAGTTTGTTCTTTTTTATCTTTTAATTTAAAGATTTCTCTAACAAATTTAGTAACAATTTTACTTTTTGCTTTAACTTCGTCAGTAAAATATTCGTATGTTTTAAAATTCTTACCAACACATATACTTGCAAATTTTTCTTCGTTAAAAAGGCCTGTATTTATATAATTTGAAGTTGCAATTAATTTGTCATAAACATCAAATACTAAGTATTTACAGATACTCTCAATTGAATCTTTATCCTTTGCAGTTAAACAAAGTTCATACCAAAAAGATTTTTCATATTTTAAAAATGGACAATCGCTCAAAAACATTATTATGCACTTATCTTTTTCTCCCCATTCATCTTTGCAGTTAAATAATTCTTCAGCGAGGATTTGAGCATATCTTTTATTCTTATTTATTTTATGGACATCTTTATTAATAAGTTTTTCACTTAGTTTCGTAATCAATTTTTCAATATTGTTCACTTCAACTTTTTCTTGTTTTAATTTTTGACATTCCACGTCTAACTCTAGCAATAAATCTTCTACGATATTAGTGTTTTCTAACTTGTTTTTATCCATTTTTACCTCTATATTAATATATAACAAATAAGTTTTTTTGTCAAGTTCTGCAACATTCAAAAAAAACTAGGTTAGTCGCCTAGTTTCTTTTTTTGTGAATATTTAAT
>JAZRUZ010000034.1:0-9807 GCA_045598895.1 Candidatus Onthoplasma sp.
ATTATTTTATAAATGGAGATATTATGAAAATTGCCTTAGTAGTCGACAATTCAGCAGGTTTAACCGAAGAAGAAATTAAACAATTTAAGGTTACAAAAATAATACCTATTTCTTTTATTGTAAACGGCGAAGAATATTATGAAAATGAGAACATGACTTATGAAGATTTTTTTAATTTTCTTCAAGATGACAAAACTACAGTTAATACTTCTCAACCTAGCATTTCAATGGTAGAAGACGGTTGGAGAGAAGTGTTAAAAAATTACGACCAATTAATATATATAATTCTTTCATCTGGACTAAGTGGCGCTTGCAACAGCGCAATTAACGCTAGTCACAAAGAAGAGTTTGAAGATAAAGTTTTTGTCGTAAACAACCAACGTGTTTCATACGCAAATAAGACAGACATAATTACTGCTCGTTATCTAATAAATCAGGGAAAAACTGCGCCGGAAGTAAAAGATTATTTAGAAGAATATAAGAATGATTGTGGAATTTACATTGCAGTAGACACATTAAAATATCTTAAAAAAGGTGGAAGAATTACACCTACAGCTGCAGCAATTGGAACTCTTCTCAACATTAAACCTATTTTACAAATTCATGGTGGAAAACTTGATGCCTATACTAAAGTCATGTCTATGAAACAAGCAAAGATTAAACTTATGCAAGCAGTAAGGAAAGAGATATGTGATAGATTTCCTGATGAAGCTAAAAAAGGACAAGTTTATATTAGTGTTGCACATAGTTATCCTGATAAAAATGATCCTAGTTTAAAAGAATTTGAAAATGTAGTTAAAAATGAATTTAAAGATTTTCCTTTCTTTGTAAATGATCCATTGCCTTTATTTATCGATTGTCATACCGGTCCTTATGCTCTATCTGTTTCCTTTGCTGTTGATAGACTAGGCGCTATAAAAGCATTAAAGAAGGCCTAACCGTGACTAAAGAAATTGAAATAAAAAAATCACGTTTTATTGCGTACTTGTTTGAATTAAATAACCTAGATGAAGTGAAAACAAACATAGAAAAATTAAAAAAAGAGCATAAAAAAGCAAATCATTTTTGTTACGCATATACATATAACAAAGAAAAAGTCAGTACAAAAGTATGTGATGACGGAGAACCTAGTGGTACTGCTGGATATCCTATTCTTAATGTAATAAATAAGAAAAATTTAAACAATGTATTGATAGTAGTTGTTCGTTACTTCGGTGGAATAAAATTAGGAGCAGGAGGATTAACTAGAGCCTATACAAAAGCCACATCAAGCCTATTTAACAATTAAAGTTAAATAGACTTTTTTATTTCTTACTAACCAATTTAAGTAAAAATGCAATCAAAAATAGATTAATAAAGATTTAATTTAATAACTTAATATGGAATTTTATCATCAACAAAAGGATATTATTTTATTTTAAATATTGCCTATTAAAATAATTTATGTTATAATAAAATTATGAATATTAAAGAACTAATAGCTTCAAAAATAAATTTTGACTTAGATAATAAAGAAAATTTAATTATAGAAAGTATCTCAAACGATAAAGGAGATTATTGTCTCCCTTGTTTTGCGTTGGCTAAGAATTTACATCAAAATCCAATGCTAATTGCTGAAAATATTGCAAAATCGACTATTACAGGCGACATTATCGAAAAAGTTGAAATCGCTGCTGGATATGTAAATTTTTTCTTAAATAAGGAAATTGTAAGCGAAAAAATTCTTACGAATTTCAATTTATATTTCAAAAATAAAGAAAACAAAGATAAAGTTATTTGTATAGATTATGGAAGTCCTAATCTCGCAAAGTATCTTCATATTGGTCACCTAAAAACCTTGATAATTGGTGAAAGTTTAGCAAGACTATTCTCGACCTTTGGTTATACAGTAAAAAGATGGAACTTTATTGGTGATTATGGCACACCTTTTGGTAAAATCATTGGTGGACTTAAAAAATGGGGAAATTTAGACGACATTAAAAAAAGAGGAAATGACGCACTTCAAGAATATTATGTAAAATTTAATCAACAAGAAGAAATCGATCCAAGTTACTCTCAAATGGCTCGTGACATCTTCAAAAAGATAGAGGAAAAAGATGAAGAAATCTATCCAATATATGAAGAAATAATAAAAATTTCACTAGATGACGCTATTGAAAAATTTAAAATGTTAGGCGTAGAGTTTGACGACTATCGTGGAGAAATGTACTTTAATAATGGCGTAGAAAATGTTATCAATATCTTAAAAAAACATGGCTTACTAAAAGAAAGTGAAGGCGCTCAAATTGTTGACTTAAGTGCTTTTGATATGGCTCCAAGTGTTATTGTTAAAAACGATGGGACTTCTGTATATGCAACACGTGATTTAAGTGCATCTATTGAAAGATACAAAGACTATCATTTCGATAGGGCTTTATATGTGACTGATGTAGCGCAATCCCTCCACTTTAAACAATGGTTTAAAATAGTTGACCTACTTCATCTCGAGTACGCAGATAAATTAGAGCACGTTCCTTATGGAAGGTTTAGTTTACCTGACGGAAAAATTAGTTCAAGAAGAGGTAAACAAGCAGTACTTGTAGATTTATTAGAAGTAGCAAAGAACAAAGCGCAAGAAGTAATAAAAGATAGAACTTTTAAAATTGAAAACCCTGACGACGTAGTTAATAAAGTAGCAAAAGCAGTTTTAAATTTTAGCGTCTTAAAAGTAGAAAGAATTAAAGATTGTGTATTCGATATTGACAAATCCTTCAGTTTTGAAGGCGAAACTGCCCCTTATATGCAATATACTTTTACAAGATTAAAGAGTATTTTAAGGAAATATAACGAAATAAAAAGCAGTACTGATGAAAATGATTATAGTTGGATAAACGAAGAGGCTTTTGATCTAATTAAAACTATGAATAATTTTGAACAAACTCTTTTTATAGCACTAGAGAAAAGAGATACAAGTTTAATTGCAAAATACGTGATGGAATTATGTAAATTATTTAACAAATTATATACAACAACAAAAATCCTAGAAGGTACACCAGCTGAAATTAATGCAAAAATTGATTTCATAAAAAAACTAGTGGACACATTGAAATTGGGTTTCGATATAATTTGTATAGACACACTAGAAGAAATGTAGAAGTTAGTTATCTAACTTCTTTTTAATTTTGAAATAATACTAATTTTTTATAAATAGTAAAAAACAATTAAATTCATAATAATTTTTTAGTTTTCATTTTTTTGGCTGTTCTTCATTAAATTTCTAAATTTTACATATCTATCGTTTTTTTGTTTAGTTGATTTAATTTACGAATTCTGTTATAATAAAATAAACAAAGGATAAAAATGAAAAGCACTTTCAATCACGAGCATGCAGGTCATAGAGAAAGATTAAGAGATAGAGTAAGGAATTACAGCCTTAAGTCTTTGCAACCTCATGAAGTTCTTGAACTACTTTTAACATATACTATTCCTTATAAAGACACAAATAAACTTGCTCATCAACTTCTAGATGAATTTGGAAGTTTAGCAAATGTTATCGATGCAGACAAAAACGATTTGTGTAAATTTGTAGGTATAAGCGAACACTCTGCTTTATTTTTAAATATATTAAGTGAATTTATCGAAATATACAAATCAAGTCGCGATAAAGAAGAACACACCACTTTAACTTCGACTTCCGATTTGGTAAGTTATTTTAGAAATCATTTTGAAGTAACAAGAAAAGAAAATCTTATTGTCTTGTGCCTAAATAGCAAAAATTTAGTAATTAAAAAATTTCAGTTTGACGGACTTAGTGATTGCGAAATAAGTTTGTCTAATAAACAATTTATTTCAAAAATACTTAATGATTTGACTAAATCAATCGTTATTTTTCATACTCATCCAGCAGGTAGCACACAACCAAGTAACGATGATATAGTGACGACAACTGCAATTTTACAAATTTGCAAATTTATCGGCGTGGAACTTTTAGATCATATAATTTTCAATGAAAAAGAACATTTTTCTTTTAGAAGTAACAATATGTTGAAAACCAATTTTAATACAAAGTCTCAAGAGAATGTTGACTTAACCAAGATGGACGATAATGTAAGTATTATGGAGAGAAAAAATGATACACTTAAATCAAAAAATACGAGTACCAATAGAAGAAGACAATCCTAGTATACAAAGAATTGAAGACAGGTGTATAAAATGTGGCAGATGTTCAAAAGTATGTAGCGAATATATGTCTGTTTTAAGTGATTATGATCTGGAAAAAACAGGTCATGCTGTGTGTGTAAATTGTGGACAATGTGCAAATATTTGCCCTGTAAATTCTATAGTTGAACAAGACTCAAACGAAAAAGTGAAAGAAATTCTAAAAGATAAAGACAAAATTGTTATAGTTTCAACTGCTCCTTCAATTCGTGTTAGCCTTGGTGAAGAATTTGGCTTGCCTTATGGTAGTTTAGTCGAAGGGAAAATGGTGAGCCTTCTTAAAAAACTAGGCTTTAATTATGTACTAGATATTAATTTCGGTGCTGATTTAACCATTATGGAAGAAGCAACTGAATTATTAACTAGAATTAAAGAAAATAAAAATTTACCAATGTTTACAAGTTGCTGTCCTGCATGGATTAAATTTGCCGAAATATTTTATCCTGAAATCTTGCCAAATATTTCTAGTTGTAAAAGTCCTATAGCAATGCAAGGAACGATTATAAAGACATATTTTGCAAAACAAAAAAATATAGATCCTACTAAAATTGTTACTGTCACCATTGCACCTTGTACTGCAAAAAAGATGGAAATTGAAAGAAGCGAATTAAATACTGCTTCTAAAATACTTAATTTTCCTAACATTAAAGACAATGATTATATTTTAACAACTAGAGAATTAGCCCATCTTGCTAAAGAACAAAATATTGAATTAAATAAATTACAAGACGAGAAATTTGATTCTTTAATGGGTATCTCATCTGGAGCAGGAAATCTTTTCGGTAGTTCGGGTGGAGTTATGGAAGCATCTCTACGAACTGCTTATGAGTTGATCAACAATTCTCCTTGTCCAAATTCTCTATTAGATTTAAAAGAAACACGTGGTATGGAAGGTATAAAGACCTCCACTTTAAATCTAGTAAATAAAGAAATTAAAGTTGCAGCAGTGTATGGGCTAAAAAATGCAAGAATTCTAATAGAGAAAATAAAGAATGGCGAACACTATGACTTTATTGAAATAATGGCATGTCCAGGAGGTTGCATTGGTGGAGGTGGTCAACCTAAACATTTAGAACAAACAAAAGATGCCAACCTATCACGTATGGAATCTATTCATAGACTAGACAAAAACAAAGAAATCAAAGTTGCAAATAAAAACAAAGAAATTATAAAATTATATAAAAACTTTTTATCTAGCACTAATTCAAAAATTGCAAACACTCTTTTGCATACCTATTATTTTGATAAAAGTGATAAACTCAAAACTAAGTTATCCACAAAAAACAAATATAAGTGTAATATATGTGGAGAAGTGTTTGAAAATAGCAAAAACACAACACCTGTTTGCCCAAAATGTGAAGACACAAACGTTCAAAAATTAACAGAATAAACTATAATAATTAGTGATAAGAATTATATATTTATAAAAAAGAATTTCAACTATATTTCAAGTTGAAATTCTTTTACTTTTTTATTATTAAATTTACTATAAACAATATGATTTTCCTTTAAAGTGTTTTGCACATCAATAACTCGCTGATTACTACTTCCCTTAAAGCGCAAAGTTATATCTTTTAGTTCTTCTCTAAATTCGCCGTCAACTATAATGTCTATATATTTAAGTAGTTCTAACGTATCGTCACAATAGGCCCTTTGTACTAAAGGTTGAAGGAAACTTGTTTCGTTTTCATCTTTAATTCGAATTTTTCCACCAAGCAAGTCATCAAAGAGATAACCTGTATAGCACCAAATAGACTTATTAGGATAAATCTCTTTAACTCGTTTTAGGAAAGGCAACAATCCTTTTTGATTTGCAATCTCCATAGGTTCGCCACCTAAAAGAGTTAAACCATTAACATGTTCAAAATTTAAGGCAGAAATAATTTTATCTTCAACATCTTTTGTGAAAGGTTTACCATAACTAAAATCCCATGTTTCTTTGTTAAAGCAGTTTTTACAATGATGTGTACAGCCACTTACAAAAAGTGATACTCTAACACCTTCGCCATTTGCTATATCGTTATATTTTATATTTGCGTAATTCATAATGTTTTCTCTTTTATATTTTCCCATTTTTCAATGTCTTTAATGGCAAAATTTCTATCCTCTTGTTTATCAATATCAAATGCCAATAAAAGCCATTGTTCTTCAGGATGCCAACTAGTAGATCCAAAATAAATTTTCTTAGGAATAATGTGTCTTTTTGATTTTTCACCTTTCCAATTTGTATAAACAATTGTAACTTGTTGTTTAATTAGGTCTTGTTTATCCACATTTACTCCAATTATAAGTGTAAAACTCTGTCTTGAATTTCCTGTGTTCTACCTTGGTTCCAGAATTGGCTACCAATATATCCACAAGTTCTTCTAGCAACATTCATTTTAGTTTGGTCCCTATTACCACAATTTGGACATTCCCAAATAAGTTTACCGTCAACTTCTTTGATTAAAATCTCACCATCATAAGAACACACTTGGCAATAATCTGATTTAGTATTTAATTCAGCATACATAATGTTGTCATAAATAAATTTCATAACTTGCATAACTGCTTCGATGTTGTCTTGCATATTAGGAACTTCGACATAACTAATTGCACCACCAGGACTTAATGCTTGGAACTCACTTTCAAGTTGAAGTTTAGTGAACGCATCAATAGGTTCTGTTACGTGAACGTGATAACTATTGGTTATATAATTTTTATCAGTAACTCCTGGAATAATGCCAAAACGTTTTTGTAAAGATTTTGCAAATTTATAAGTAGTGCTTTCAAGTGGTGTACCATACAAAGAATAGTCAATATTCTCAGCCAATTTCCACTTTTTTGTGTACTCATTGAGTTTACGCATAATCTCTAGGCCTAGTTCTTTTCCTTCTGGTTCAGTTAATTTTTTACCTGATAAGTAGAAAACAGTTTCCCAAAGACCAGCATAACCTAATGAAATTGTTGAATATCCTCCGTGTAAAAGTTTATCTATCTTTTCGCCTGGTTTAAGTCTTGCAAGAGCACCATGTTGCCAAAGAATAGGAGCAACATCACTTCTAGTTCCTGTAAGTCTTTCATGACGGCATTGAAGTCCTCTATGGCAAATTTCCATACGTTCATCAAAGATTTTCCAGAATTCTTTCATATCTTTGTGACTAGACAATGCAATATCTACAAGGTTAACTGTTACAACACCTTGATTAAATCTACCATAGTACTTAGGCTTTCCATTTTCGTCAACGTAAGGAGTTAAGAAACTTCTACAACCCATACATGTATAGCAATGTCCATTGCCATTTTTATCGATTTTAAGTTCCAACATTTTCTTTTCGCTAATGTAATCTGGTACCATTCTTTTTGCAGTACATTTTGCTGAAAGTTCAGTCAAATAATAGTATTTACTATCTGGTCTAATGTTGTTTTCCTCAAGAACATAGATAAGTTTAGGGAAGGCAGGCGTGATATATACACCTTTTTCGTTTTTAACACCTGTATAACGTTGCTTTAAAACTTCTTCGATAATGAGTGCTAAATCTTCTCTCTCTTTCTCATTTCTTGCTTCACCTAAATACATGAAAATTGTAATAAATGGAGCCTGTCCATTTGTAGTCATAAGTGTAATAACTTGATATTGAAGAGTTTGAACACCTTTTTCAATCTCTTTCTTTACTCGTTTTTCAGTAATTTTATGTAAGAGTTCTGGATCAACATGACCTGAAGCCTCTTTTAATTCTTCTTCAACATCTGCTTTTATCTTTTTTCTACTTTCTTCAACAAAAGGAGCAAGGTGAGTTAAAGATATACTTTGTCCACCATATTGACTAGATGCAACTTGTGCAACAATTTGTGTAGCAATGTTACATGCTGTAGAAAAACTATGTGGTTTTTCAATCATTGTGGAAGATATAACTGTACCATTTTGAAGCATATCTTCAAGGTTTACAAGGTCGCAGTTATGCATACGTTGTGCAAAATAATCAGCATCATGGAAGTGGATTAAACCTTCTTCATGTGCCTTCCAAATGTCTGGTGGAAGTAAAAATCTTTTAGTTAAATCTTTACTCATTTCACCAGCCATATAATCTCTTTGAACGCTGCTTACAGTAGGATTTTTGTTACTATTTTCTTGATTTATTTCTTCATTTTGACAATCAATCAATGAAAAAACTTTATCATCTGTGGTGTTCTTTTGGCGAGCAATTTGTCTATCATAACGATAAGTGATGTAATGTTTTGCAACATCAAATTTTCCTTCGCCCATAATAGCAAATTCAACCATGTCTTGAATTTCTTCTACACCTACTGCTCTGCCCATAGTTTCGCATTTTTTAGTAACATCACTCGTAATTTTCTTGATTTCATCATCGCTCAAACGTTTAGATAATTCGTCAATACAATTATTAGCTTTACTAACTGCTACAAAAATTTTATTTGAGTCAAACTCGACTTCTTGACCATTTCTTTTAATAACTTTCATCTTTTCTCCTTTTAGTAATTTTTAACATTAGGAAAATTTATAATTAAGTTAGTTTAGATAGTTAAAACTTTTAAAAAACAATTAAGAATTTCAAAATTTTCACTAATGAAATGAAACGAAAAGTTTCTACGTATTGTAATCAAACAGCGCTCTTTTGATTGACTTTACAACCTCATTATACTATACTTTTTGTAATAAATGTGTTGTTTTTACAACAAAATGGAGAAATTTGTATGGAATTTTTTAAAGAATTGGAGCAAAGTAAGATTTTTAAATCTTTGACAGAATTTGAGTGTCAGGCTTTAATGTTCTGCTTAAAAACACGATTTAAAGTGTTCCACAAAAACGAAGTTATCGCTGAACAATATTCACCCATGGAAGACGTCATAATGGTAGTTAAAGGTGGTGCAATCGTTGAAAATATTGACTCTTTAGGCGATATTACTATAGTAAAAAGATTAAAGAAAAATGATACCTATGGAATAGAGTCAGCATACCTAAATGAGAATATTTATCAAGACTCAATAAGAGCAAGTGAAAAATCTTTAATACTTTTTATGAATAAACATAGACTGATAACACCTTGTGAAAATCGTTGTATTCGTCATGAAATAATAATTCGCCACTTAACACAAATTCTTGCTGAGAATAGTGACGAGTTAAATAACAAACTAACACACATGTCCAAAAAGACAATACGTGAAAAACTACTTTCGTACTTTTATACACTTGCAAAAGATAATGAATATTTTGAATTACCTTTCAATAAGACCGAACTAGCAAACTACTTGTCAGTTGATAGAAGCGCAATGTCCACTGAACTCAGTCGTATGCGAGATGCAGGTTTAATCGACTTCGACAAGCGCCAATTCCGTTTAATTAAAAGAAATAAAAAATAAAATAGTATTGAAACAATTAAATTTTATGGTATAATTAAGTTATGAAAAAAGTAAAGATAAGAAAAAAATTACCAAAAGCCACAAAACAACAAATATCAAAGATGAAACATCTTACAAACGAAAAGAAAGAAAATAAATTCACTGATAACTATTTGAGTTTTTATGACGATATAAAAATTCCAAGTAAAAAATATGATTGGTAAAATAAAAAATAAATTTATTTATAAACCACACCCAATAACCAATATA
>JAZRUZ010000035.1:0-5422 GCA_045598895.1 Candidatus Onthoplasma sp.
TGATTTTGTTTTCGATAAAAATTCCTTTTTTTTTGTGTGTTTTAACAACATTTCGTAAAATTATAGCGCGTAAATTAATTTAACGAAAGGAGAGTTATGAAAATTAAATTATCAATAAATCCACTAAAATTTTTGAAGGCAATTTTGTTTAGTATTATTGTGACACTCTTAGGGGTGCTAATTCTTGCAGTTATACTCAAATTTGCTGACATGTCGACATTACTAATTACAATTTTTAACACACTAATTAAAGCGATTGGAATATTTGTAGGGTTATTTTATTTAAAGAAAAATTCAAATGGTAATAGTCTCGTTAACGCTATAATTTTTGGTTTGATTTATGCAATAGTATCATTTTTACTATTTTCAATTTTAAACAAAAGTTTTAGTGTTAATTTACAATTTTTATTAGATGTACTATATTCTATTGTAATTTCAGTAGTAGTAAACATTATTTTAAATATGTTGAATATAGGTAAAAAAGTCGAAGTTTAGTACAAAACTTAATATAATTTTAAATTGAGTTTATTTTTGTTTCATAAGTAAATAATTTAGTCGTAAAATTTATTATTTTATTTTAATTTAACTATCTTTTGTTTGACAAATACAAAGATTTAAGTTATAATAAATTCAAATTTAGGAGTACAATTTTATGACTAAGAAACGCTCAAGATTTTTATTTGTACTATTTACAATAATTTTAGTAATTCTTTTGCTTGCAACTTTCTTAAATTTTACTTATCCATTGTCTATTAACGGGAATTATTACTCATATACTTCGTTTTTGAATGGATTTAGGCTTGGTGGTGATATAGGAAATTCAGTTCGAATAGTTTACATCACTGAGAAGAGAGATGCAGGATCTGAAAGCGAGATTGAAAGTTTAAGATTATCCACAATTAATGAAATCAAAGAGATTTTAAATACTGCAGGCTACTTAGACGCAACCGTTGTTCCTTTTGGCGACAAAGATATTGAGGTTCAAGTTGGAGCAACAAATAAAAAAGATGTAGATACCATTAATAATTTAATCGGTGCGCCTACCGATATAACTTTTTCGACTGAAAAAGATGGAGAAGCTTTTGCAGATGGCTCAAAGATAAAGAAAATATGGACAACTACTTTCACAAACGCAGGTGAAATTTATTATCCAATTATCGTAGAATTTAAAGACGAATATTTGACTGATTTAATTGACAAATTTGGTACACAAGACTCTCCAAAAACTGTTTACTTTAACTTTGGATCTTTTACAAACTTAACATGGGATAACGGCTTAGTTAATGGAGCAATGCAAATTAACTTTAACAATACAGTAGTAAAGAGTATTGATGATGCTAATATGTATGCCAATCAAATGAAAGCTGGCATGCTTACTATGAAGCTTACTGCAGATAGTTTTGATACAATCACTGCAAGTTTCGGAAATCATACTGATATTTTATTATTAATTGCATGCGTTATCGTGGTTGTTTCGTCTTTTGTATATTTAATTGTTAAATACCGAGAATTAGGTTTACTTGCAGTATTTAATCTATTGTTCTTTATTTGTTTTAGTTTATTTATCTTACAATCTATTCCATTATTTACTTTAAACTTTAGTGGAGTTTTAGGACTGATTATTGTTTATTTCCTTATTGTTGATTGTTTAGTTAGTATTTTTGAAAAAGCAAAGTTTTACTACCTTCAAGATACAAAATTGAATATTGCTTTAAAGATGGCGTTAAATGATACGCTTTATAAATTGTTATTTATTCATGCGTTGATTTTAGTGTGTGGTTTAATTGCATTCTTAATGCCTCAAGCAGGACTTAGTTCTTTTGGTTGGACATGTGTTGTTTTACCGATTATCAGTGGAATTACAACTTTAGGCTTAATGCGTCTATTCGTAAATATGTACATTGCTTTCAATAAACAAAACGGAAAGAGATGTAACTTCCACAAAGGAGGTAAAAATGCTTAAACGTGATTTTACTAAATCAAATTTGAAATATATAAAATCAAATGCTATTGCTATTAGTGTCGTGTCTGCCGTTTTAGTATTGGCAATAATTGTTGGAATTTTCTTTGGTTTTAACTTAAATTTTGAAATGAAAGGTTATAACGAATTTTCAGTGAATATCGTAGATAATCAAACAACTAACGTTAAGAAACACATTGCAGAAATTGGAAATATTGTAAATTCTTATGGTGGGAAATACGATAGTACACAAATTCAAGGGCAAGGCGATAATACAGTTTTAGTCGTTAGATACTCAAACGATATAAATGATGATGTACAAATTGAAATAAATCAAAAAATAGCTGAGAAATTAGAAATTGATGTAACGAAAATTTCAGGTCATACTGAAGTAGGATCAAGATTAAATAGTAGAGATATTATTTTTACAATAGCTGCGATTTTAGTCTTAATTACTATTGTTGCTTTATTTACTTATTTTAGATATAACATTTGTGAAAGCGTTACTTCTATTATAACTTTATTGTTTGCAAATTTTGGTTATTTAGCACTTGTTGTTATTTTGAGATTAAGTATAGGCATGAGTTTCTTTGCAATCTTGTTCTCAGTAAATGTTTATACAGGTTTTGCTTTGATTAGCATTTTTGAGTCAATCCGTTCTTCAAATTGGTTGAAGGCGTCTAATTATTCAAAAGCAATCGAAACTGCTATGAAAGAAAATAAATCTAGAATAACAGCCATAAATATTGCATTATTAATTTTTAGTGTTTTAATGATCATTGTTGTTCCTGATGCATTGAAATTTATTGCAGTAAATATTATGTTTGTGCCTGTTATTTGTTTGGCTTCCACATTATATATTTTGCCTTTCTGTTGGAATTTCTTTGTTACTATCTTTAAAACAAAGACTTATAGAGTAAAATCTAATGAGGAGAAAAATTAAATTTAGCCTTTCTTTTTGAAAGGCTTTTTGAAAATTAAAAGATGAAGTATTTTAGCACGTTGATTACAGAAGATAGGAAAGAGTTTGACGAGATATCAAAAATATTTAACTTAGACAAAAATCTCGTTCGTCTTTTATACTCTCGTGGAATTGATAGTAAAGAAAAAATTGAAAAATACTTAAATCCAAGTATTCGTGACCTTCATGATCCCTTTTTGTTTGAAGATATGCATGACGTCGTTGATAAAATAAACAAACATATTGAAAACAATGCTAAAATTTTAGTTTTTGGCGATTATGACGTTGACGGAATAAGCGCTAGCGCTATACTTATTAAATACTTTGAATCTGTTGGCGCAAAAGTCAGTAACTATATGCCTAATAGATATGAAGATGGATACGGACTTAGTATTGAAACTTTGACTAAAATATTTAATAAGAATAAACCAGATTTAATAATAACTGTTGATTGTGGTATTACAGCAGTTGATGAAGTTGAATTTATTAAATCTCAAGGAATAGATGTGATTATTACTGATCACCACGAAAAAGGCGAAACATTGCCTGATTGTTTAATCATTAATCCAAAAGTTAGTGTTAATTATCCTTTCCATGCTTTGTGTGGTGCAGGGGTTGCTCTAAAATTAGTTCAAGCATTAGGTGGGATAAATGTTGCAAAACAATATTTACCGATTTGTGCGATTGCAACTATTGCTGATATTGTAGAATTACTTGATGAAAATAGGGCGATAGTTACTCTTGGTTTAAGAGACATTAAAAATGCTCCAATAGGTATTTTAAAACTTATGAAAGAGTGTGGTTTGAATCTCGACTGTAAGGCAAGTGATATAGCCTTTAAATTAGCACCAAAAATCAACGCAAGTGGTCGTATGGGAAGCGCTGAAACAAGTCTAGAACTATATTTAGAAACCGATGAAAATAGAATTAAGGGACTTTGTAATAAAGTTTTAGAATTTAATAATCTTCGTCAACAATTATGTGATAAAGTTTATAAAGATGTTAAAGATGAATTAAATAAATCTAATATCTTTAGTGTTAGTGCAATAGTTATGTCTAGCAGTGATTGGGATAGTGGGATATTGGGTATAGTATCAGCAAGAATTGCTGAAGAATACCATAGACCTACCTTTTTATTTAGTCAGGTTGGTAGTGAGTTAATAGGTTCTTGCAGAAGCGTTAACGGAGTTAATGTACATACTCTTTTAAGCAATATGTCCGATCTTTTAACAAAATTCGGTGGGCATCCAATGGCAGCAGGGCTTACTTTGAATGTCGAAAATTTTGACAAGTTTATTAATCTTACTAATCAATACGTAGAAGAGAATTTAAACAAAGCTGATTTCTTACCAACAAAAGAATATGATTTCATGATGGAAGAGAGTGAAATCACTTATAAACTCGTTGAAGATATAGATAAATTGGAACCTTGTGGACACCTTAATCCTAGGCCAATATTTAATTTCAAATTGACAAATGCAATGATCTCTAGTTTGCCTAGATTTCCTCAACATTTAGTCTTAAATTATCCAAATTTTAGTTTGCTTGCCTTTAATGCTAGTGATAAATATTTTGTATTGTCAAACAACACGAGTTGTAATGTTCTAGCTGACCTTTATATTGATAAATTTAAAACTCAAAAGAAAATTTCTGGCATTGTTAAATCTATTGATTATGAAGATATTTATCGACCTCAAGATAATGAAATATTGCTTGCAGAATATGTTAAACAAATTGCTTTCCCACTTGATGCTACTTATACTTTTAATAACTACAATCGTGACCAACTAATTAGATTGGTTGTCGATATGGAAAAGAAAGTTTATGGAACGCTAATCATTGCTAACGACTACAACACTTATATTAATTTTAAATCAGTATTTGATAGCAATAATATTTTTAGAAATAGAGTAATGGAAATCAATGATGAAACAGGACTAAATACTATTCTATTATCACCAACGAGTTTTAAATCTTTTAACACCTTTAGTAGAATTATTTTCTTAGATCCTGTGCTTAACATGGGATACATTGCAAGCATGCAGAAATCTGTTAAGTCGACTATTTATTTACCTCATTCTGTAGACAATATTTCGTCTGCACTTAAAAACATCAACTTATCTAGAGAAGTATTTGGTAAATATTTTAGATTAATCGAATTTGCAAATGAGAACAAAATTAGTGGTTATTATACTTACAATTTCTATAAAAATGTTTTAATGAAATTGAAAGATAAAACAATGTATAGTTATCTTCAATTTGTAGTTTGCTTAAACGTATTTAAAGAATTAGGAATTATTATTACTGACGAGAAGGATACAAAAATAGAAAAGATAACCAACAAGAAATCACCACTAAATAGTAGCGCTTTTTACAATAGGTTATCGACATTAAAAACAAAAATTATATAATTGAAAACATATACCATATATTAGGTATGTGTTTTTTTATTCAAACAAAATATTGTATTTCCCAACAATCTTATTAATTAATTTTTAAAT
>JAZRUZ010000036.1:0-53890 GCA_045598895.1 Candidatus Onthoplasma sp.
ATTATAAATATGTAAAAAATGAATTATTCTATGTAATTCATTTTTATTTTTGTACACAAAGAATATTTAATAAATTTATTTTATTTTTTTATATTAAATTCTGGAGTGAAAATACAATCAGCGCTTGATAAATCTTGTGTATACGCATTTATTAATCCTAAATTTAACGCATGATTTACAACTCGCTTGTATTCAACTTTTGTAATTTTTCTTTTTAATTCACTAAATTCATCAGGCACATATTTAGGCTCAAATTGACTCATGATACTAACTATCATGTCTTTTCCTAGTTTGTGAGCGATAAAATCTAAACAGCGCAAACTATCATTAGTATTGTTCGGCAAAACTAGATGCCTTACTATCACGCCCTTTTTCATAAGCCCATTTTGTATTACGTCATTTGGTTCATTTTTTCGCATTTCTAATATAGACTTTGTTGCGTTTTCGACATAGTCTTTTGCTTTGCTATATTTAACTGCCAAATTATCGTCCATATACTTTAAATCAACTAAATAAATATCCACTAAACCTTTTAACTTTTTTATAGTATCTACACTTTCATAACCACTTGAATTCCACACAACAGGAATACTAGGCTTGTAAATTTTAAGCGCTGAAATTATTTGATTACTAAAATGTGTAGGTGTAACTAAATTTATGTTTAAAGCGCCTTCATGCTCTAAATCTTTAAAAATTCTAACAAGTCCATCAATGCTTACTTTCTCACCAATATTCGAGTGACTAATAGGATAATTTTGACAAAATACACATTTTAAATTACAACCTGAAAAAAATATCGCACCACTACCATAGTTTGAATCTACGCCACTAATAACAGGCTCTTCATAATGGTGAATCATAACCTTGTTAATAACAAGATCGTTGCCTTCTCCACAAACTCCAATAGCTTTCTCTCTATCTATATTACATTTCCTTGGACAAACATTACAATACATGACTTCATTATAGCACTTTATCTACAATTTGTGTACTAATTTAATTATTAGTTCTAAATAGTATCAAATTCGAATAAATTAAATTGAGGTAGTTATGAAAATTAAAAAATTATTATTAGTTGGACTAGCATGCTGTTCACTTATACCACTTACAGCATGTAATTTGAATAAAAGCAGTGATTTATCACAATATCTTATAGAAGAGCGCCAAAATTTATTTACTGCAAACGACAACTTATACACAGCAACACTTTCCACAGGCTTAAGAGAAGACAATTACGCTTTAGACGGCGTTGTTAACGAAAAAGTAGATTTTGCAATACTATCCTTCTATAAAAACAACAATGATCCTATGGCAAACGATACATATTCTTACACTGTAACAGTGGGTGAAAATATTTACACTGGTCAACTCCAAAAAAGTACAAGCGACAACTCATATATTGCGGACCTTGGTGAAAAATTGGACTTAACACAAAATATTTCAACCGAAATTAAATTTACAGGATATAACTTTAACCAAGAAATGTGCAATACTTCGAATAGTTTTAACGTCGATAACGCTACTGCTATAAAAATTGCCAATAAGGAGTTAAAATCAAAAATCCAATCTGTTAACAAGAGTGCAAACATTGAATCAGTTTTAAAAATTCTAAAAGATTATTCATCCAGCGAAGTTAAAAATTATTATTGGTACGTGGGCGCAGTATCAACTGAAGGCGACTCTTTTGGAATTTTAATTGATGCAAGCACAGGTGAAGTTATAGCAAAAAAGATTTAGGTTAACCTAAATCTTTTTTATTATTAATTAATAAAATTTAATTACGTAAGAAATTTATTTTTAGCTTAATTTTCTTCAATTAAATAAGTATATTTATCTAAAAAATTAAATGAATCTAAAACTGCATCATCAATATCTTCATCTAAAAATGCGTAAACTTTGTCTATTAAGTTGACATGGTCATATTTAAATAATCTAAACCTGTCTTCAGCAAGAACAATCGGCATATCTAATTTACGCATAACTGCTTCGCCTAATATTGAAGAAAAAAAGTTAAAGTAAGCGTTCCTATAATTATAATCACAATTAATGCCAACCGTTCTACACAATTTTTCACATACCAATTCCTTAATTCCTTCGTCTAAACCTATACTCTTTCTATTCTTAAAATCAATATGCAAAAACTTCTTAACTTTACTTAAAACTTCATCTTCATTAAAATTACAATTTGATACCATCATGCCTATATTTTAAAACATTTTTGTACAAAAGTCAATAATTTTTGTACAAAAACTACATATTTGATACTTCAAGCAAACTTTTTCTCTCTTTATAGTATCTAAGTTTCATTTCTTTATACTTTTCACTTAAATCAATTATGTATTTTTGTTTTGCTTCAAGAGATAATGTGTTATAGTATTTTCTGTCCACTAATTCTTGAATAGGATTTACAATAATTTCATCTCTATCTAGCATATTACAAACTTTTGCGTATAATTCTTGATCCCTTTGATTCAAACAAAGTTTAGAATAATTTACTTGTTCGAAAATTGATTTGTCCTTGTTAAAATTTCTCATACGAGATTTAGCATCTCTTGCTAAAAAATATAATTTACCTTTAATTTTCTTTCTCATAATACCACCTCATGCGTATTTTTAGAATAGCAAAAATAAGGCATAAATCAAACAAAATAACTAGATTTTTATGTCGAATTTGCTCTATTTTTAAAAGAAAACTTTATTTTCAACTTACTTAGTGCAAATGAATAAAATTCAAATAACTAAAATACATAAATTATTAAATTAGAATAATTAACTTACAACAAAAAAGTGAAGCCCTACTCTTCACTTTTAAAAAATTTTACCACATTTTTCACAAAATTTTGCGCTGGATTTATTTTTAGTTTTACAATCAGGACAAATTTTAATACCTGTTCCTTCATTTAATTTTTTGCCACAATGCTCGCAAAAGTTCGCCTTTTTAGAGATGACACGGCCACAAAATTCACACAATCTATCATATTTTGTTCCTTTTGTACTATTTACATCTCTAACAGATTTGTTTCTTCCAGACATACCTAGCGCAACTCCAAACATTACTGCGCCCAAAATAACTAAGAACAATCCTAATATGATTGCAAGTACAATTACTAAATATTTTGACCAATGAGGAATCAAATTATAGACAAATATTCCACCATAGACAGCAGCAACACCTAGAGCAATAACCAAGATAGAAAATAAAATTAAACTTAATTTTCCGTATCGTTTTTCTCTATATCTAAAACACATTTCTAACCCCTATTTTACTTTTGTACCACAATCAGGACAAAATTTAGCACCACTTTCTAAGTTGGCACCACATTTTGAGCATATATCGGTTTTTACTTTAAGTTTTTCGCCACAATTTGCACAAAATTTACTTCCCTTTGAAATTGGCTCACCACATTTAGGACATGTAAACGCAAGAGCAGTACCACACTCTGGACAGAACTTTGCCTTTCCAGAAACAGACGCACCACATTTATGACATTCAATAGTAACAGTCTTTTTACTATCTTTGGCCTCACTCATAGCACGATTAAACATACCACTAAGATTAGCACCAGCACCTAAACCAACTCCAAGTCCTGCTAAATTATTTCCATTTGGATTTTTAGCAGCATCACCCATGGCAGTTGCTGCCTTGTATTGTGTGTACGTGCCAATTTTATCGCCAATTACACCCATCTTTGTTCTTTCGTCTAACATTTTTTCAACTTCTTCAGGAAGCGAAATATTTTCAATTACAAAATTAGACACTTTCATTCCAAGAGGTTTAAATTCTTCCTCAGCGGCCTTTTCAACAAGTTTACCTAAATCTCTGTATTTAGAAATTAAATCTAAGGCAGAAATTTTACTTTCACCAATAACATCTGATAAAATTTGAATTAATGATGATTTATATTGAGTTACAATATCGCCAACTCTATAAATTTCGTTAGTGCCGAAACATTCACGCATAAAAGCAGTTGGATCAACGACTTTCAAACTAAAAGTTCCAAAACCACGCAAACGCACATTGCCAAAATCCACATCTCTCATCATTATAGGATTTTGAGTACCCCATTTAAGACCTAAAAATCTTTTTGTATTAATAAAGTACACTTCTGCTTTAATACGAGAGTTAAAACCTGTAGGCAAACTTAAAAGTTTAGTTAAGAAAGGAATATTTTCAGTCGCAAGTTTGTAACTACCTGGTCCAAACACGTCAGCAATTTCACCTTTATGAATAAACATAGCAACTTGGCTCTCTCTTACGACCAAAGTTGAACTATTCATAATCTCATCTCTGTCCGTTAAAGGATAGCGATAAACAATAACATCATTATTGCTGTCAGTCCACTCAATAACCGACAAAAGTTGTTTTTTAATAAATCCCATAATTACCTCTTAATTTTATTATTTCAAAATAGACAAAAATTGTCAAGTGAAAAAAACAAACTAATTTTTTTTATTAACAAATTTTTTACTTAAGAATTCGTCAATTTTGTCTTTATATTTAATACTGAAATAAAAAGCAAACAAAATAAACAGACCAATTATAGACCAAACAACAATTCCAAATCCTTTAAAAGGAATAACTTTACCACTACCAAAGAACACTGCACAAGCAATGCCAATTGACCTAGAAATTAAATTTGTCACAAAGAAATATTTAAATGACATATCTCCAATTCCAGCCACCATACACAAAACGTCATCTGGAAAAAGAGGAAACAACATCATGAGAAAATAAACATATTTCCCACTACTTACAAGGTCACACATTTTGTTAGCATTGTCTTCTCCTGTAAAGAAAACAAGTATTTTTCTTCCACATTTTCTACCTAAAAAAAACATTATGCAACTGCCTATCATAATGGATAAGAAACTAATAAAAAATGATTTAATAGGCCCAAAAAGAATAGAACCTGCTACCGTTACAATAATGGACGGCACCTGAAGAATTGTAGTTTGTAAAATTTGAATAATGGCAAAAACAAGTGGACCAAAAAAACCAAATTTTTTAACAATATTTTGGATTTTATCTACTGAATTTATTTGTTCCCACAGTGGACTTCTTCTAATCTTTATAAAAAGAAAAACAAAAATTGTAGCAAGAAAAAAAGCAAAGATAATTTTAAAAATTTTTTGATTAATCTTTGCCTTTATTTTACTCATATATATTCTATTATTTATTTTTTAATTTTACTACACTTTTAATAATTTTAAAAGGTTAGTTCCACCTGTTTTATTGATTTCTCCACAAACGACAACTACATAGTCGCCTTTTTTTGCAAGATTTAATTTTAAAACAAATTGTTTAACAACATCAAACATTTCGTCAGTAGAAACATATTTCTTTCCTAAAACTGACATAACCCCATAAAGTATAGATGTTTCTAGTTTTACTTTTTCGTTGTTACAAATAGCTAATAAATCTACGTCTGGCCTATATTTACTTATTAAACTTGCAGTAAGGCCTGTATTGGTAAATACAACTATCACTTTAGCGTTACTAATTGATGCTGTTTCAACTGCAGATTTTGCAATAATTTCAGTAGTTGAATTGCATTTTCTATTAGCCAAATCCGAAAAATCTATTTCTAAATTCTTTTCAGTTGCAAGGCACGCTTCGGCCATAGTTTTAACTGCTTCCACAGGATAATTTCCACTAGCAGTTTCGCCAGACAACATAACAGCACTTGTTCCGTCATATATAGCATTTGCTATATCGCTTATTTCAGCCCTAGTTGGACGAGGAGAATCAATCATACTTTCTAGCATTTCAGTAGCAGTTATTACTGCCTTACCATTTTCTCTACTTTTTCTAATAATAGTCTTTTGAATCTGAGGAACTTTACTTATATTTACTTCTACTCCTAAGTCACCACGTGCAACCATTATTCCATCACTCGCTTCAATAATTTCATCTAGATTTTTAACGCCCAATTTTGACTCAATCTTTGAAATAATTTTCATTGTACCATTGTGTGTCTTAATAAATTCTCTAAGCTCGTTAACATCTTCAATGGAGTTTACGAAACTTGCTGCAACAAACTCAATTTTATTCTTTATAGCCCACAACAAATCAGTCTTATCTAATTCGTTTAAATATGGTGTATTAAATTTTAAATTAGGAATACTCATACTTTTTTGATTTGCAATTACTCCAGAATTTAATGCCTTTGTAAACACATTACCATCTTCTATTTTAGTAACCCTGAAATTTAAAAGTCCATTACAAGTAAGTATCTTTTGTCCAACTTCTAATTCACTTAGAACTTTTGGCATGTTTACACTAACCATATGTTCACTACCTATAAGATCTTTAGTCGTAAAGATGAATTCTTGACCTTTAACTATCTTTGCACTACCATTTTTAAAAGTCTTAACTCTTAATTCCGGTCCTCTTGTATCTAAAAGTATTGGAAGATTTACTTTTAGTTCGTTCCTAACTTTTTTTACATTTTCGAGAACTGACGCATAAAAAGTGTTAGTTGAATGAGATAAATTTATCCTAACTATATTCATGCCAGCATTGACCATCTTTTTTAGCATAGAAACACTATTAGTCTTTGGTCCAATTGTGGCAATAATCTTTGTCTTTTTCATAAACCCCTCTAATATTATTATACCATAATAACAAAATATGACAAACAATTTAAAAGGTTAAAAAGAAAATCTAAATTTATATTGTAAAATAAAAATTTTATGCTATTATATATACATGGGGATGATTTAGTTTCGACTAATAAGTTCTAACTTTATACGCATGTCGTGTGGTGGCACGTTAAATACACATTTCGTGTCTACGAAAAAAAATAAACGACAAAACAAATTTACTTGCTACTGCTGCTTAGTCAGCGAGCCGTTAGTCTGTTGGTACCGATACAATAGAGCCTAACGTCGTTTATCGGTGAACGTGCTTGTTTATTGCCGAGTAAACAAGTACGCACTTTTCGGCTAGTCTAAAATCAGTGTCAACGAAGTGATTTAGACGAATTTAGACATTGACTAAACATGTAGTGTATGATTTTATCGCCTATTAGGACATGGGGGCAGTTCCCATCATCTCCACCAACAAAAAAAGACTCACAATGAGTCTTTTTTGTTATTTTACTTGCCAATCACTAACAGATTGTCCGTCTCCATCTTTTCCTGCGCCACAAACAATAATTACAAAATCAACAAATGCCCATATAGCAGATATTGGCGAAGTAATTAGTAATATTGTGAGTACCAATTGAGTAATAGCAGCGCCTTTTTTACCTAAATAGAAATTATGAATTCCTAAAGGTCCTAAAAAGAAAGCCAAAAGTGTAGCAATCAATCTTGATTTATTTGACATATTTCCTCCTTTTGTTACAAATATTTTAACCGTAAATTTTACGGTTGTCAAGTATTTTACCGTAATTTTTACGATAATATATTTATGAGATTTAATGAAATTTTAAAGAGTTTAAGATTAGAAAAAAAATTATCACAAAAGGAATTAGCAAAAATTCTTAATGTATCCGAAGACTGCATATATTTTTGGGAAAAAGCACGAAGCGAACCATCAATAGACGATTTAATAAACATATCTAATTATTTTGAAATAACCATTGATTATTTAGTAGGAAAAACTGAATTATAAAAAACTCACTTTATAAGTGAGTTTTTTGAATTCTTTATTTTTTAATTTAATTATCAACTTTAAAATATTTTATTCATATAAAGCGATATATAAATTTAATTTAAATTAATCTTTATTAAAAAATAGAATACCTAGAGTGTTTGGTCCACAGTGGCTAGATATTGTTGAACTTGCTTCGCAGTCATAAACTTCTTCAAAACCGTAGTTTTTAAGTGTTTCGCAAATTTGAGAACTGATTACCATTTGACCGGTATGCGTACAGAACGCAATAGATTTATCTGGATTTGATGAAGAAAGAACATCGTCAACATATTTCTTAAGACATCCGTTTATTCCACCCATGTACTTTTTAGTTACACCCATTTTACCGTCAACTACTGAAATTTTTGGTTTTATCATTAATAACTTTGCACCAAGGAGAGCAAGACTGCTACACCTTCCACCTTTATGCAAATAAGTCAAAGTATCAATCAAGAAGCTTGTTTGGACTTTTGAAACATGGTTACTTATGTCTTCTATAATTTCTTCAGGCGTCTTGTTTTCTTCTCTAAGTTTGCACGCACGAAGAACAAGTAAAGCAATTCCAGAAGAAAGGTTTTTTGAATCGATTACTGTGGCATTAATTCCATTTGTTGCGTTAATAGCATTAGCAGTGCTAGAAGTCATGTCGCCAGACAATGAAAAGTGAATAACATAATCATTCTCTTTTAGTAAATTTTCAAAATATTCCCTATATGAAAATTCATTTCTAGCAGAAGTCTTTGGAAGATTACCTGTCTCTTTTACATAGTCAAAAATTTGACTGGAACTAATCTCATTATCTTGGTATTCTTTATCGCCCAAAGTTAAACAATATGGTAAAATATAAACACCATATTTATCATAAAACTCTTTTGGCATGTCACATGCGCTATCTGTAGATATTGCAATTTTCATAAAACTATATCCTCTCTATTCTTTTTTTAATTTCTTTTTGTTTCAAACTTTCTCTTTTATCGTACAATTTTTTGCCTTTTGCTAAGGCTATTTCAACTTTTAAATTACCTTCAACAAAGTATGCTTTTGTAGGTACAATTGTAAGTTTGTCGTGCTCGATCTTCTTAATCATTTTCCCTATTTCGATTTTATGAAGAAGAAGTTTCCTATCTCGCCTTGTGGTATCACCCTGCCTTCCTGCATCAAAGGAATTGTTATATTCTTTAATAAAACTATTTCGTAGGTAAACTTCCTCATTTTTAATGTAACCAAAGCAGTCTACAATTGACAAATGTCCATTTCTAACTGACTTGATTTCATCTCCTGTAAGAACAATGCCTGCTTCGAAAAACTCAAGCAAATCATATTCAAATCTTGCTCGTTTGTTCTCTGCAACTATTTTATTCTTTTCCATAATTAAATTATAACTCAAAAATAAATAATTGTAAACTAATATGTCATTATCTACGTTTCTTTGTGTGTTTTATTTTCTTAGTTCGGCTTCTCGCTTTGTTCTTTACCTTCTCTGCGAAGTTTTTGATAGTCTTTTTAGGTTTACTTTTTTCAACTTTATTTTTAAAAAGTTTAGAACTATAACCTTTCTCTACGCCAAATAAATCAAAGTCAATTTGACGTAATTCTGTGTTTACATTTGCGACAACAACTTCCACTTTGTCACCAATTGTGTAGTGATGATTAGCGCCAAAAATAGTCAAACTTAAGTCATCAAAAACATATTCATCTTGAGGCAAGTCTTCGATTTTTAACATTCCTTCAACGCCGTTTTCTAATTCAACAAATATTCCAAATTCTTGAATCCCTGAAATAGTCCCAGTAAAATGTTCGCCTAAAAATTTTGTCATATAAACAGCCTGTTTGTAGTCGTCCATAGTTCGTTCTGCTTCGTCGGCTGTTTTTTCAGTCAGACTACTTTGTTCGCTAATTTTATCTACGAGTGGCAAATATTTAGACTTGATTTCCTCAATAGGAACACCATTAATATCACTCTTTATAATACGATGGATTGTTAAATCTGGATAACGCCTAATTGGACTCGTAAAATGACAATAGTTTTCACTAGCAATACCAAAATGACCTAAACAATGTGAGTCATACCTTGCCTTCATCAAACTCCTAAGAATGAGTTTCGTTAAAGTTTGCTCTTTAGGAGTGTTGGTTATTTTTTCTATTACATTTTGGTAACTTTTAGGACTTTCATAATCTTTATCTAAACTATTATTAATGCCCATGTGTGCTAAAACTTCATGAAGTCTAGTAGCCTTTTCTTCATCTGGTTTTTCATGCACACGATATACGAAAGGTAAGTGCTTATCTAAATAAGTTTTAGCGACAACTTCATTAGTTACAACCATCAAACTTTCAATGATTTCATGTGATTCATCTTGAAGTCGTTTTTCAATGCTAACGATTCCACCTTCACTATTTTCAAGTATGAAAGGCTCAGGCAAATTCATTCTAATTTCACCGCGATCGTATTTAATCTTTTTAAGTTTATTAGATATCTCTTGGAAACAAATTATGTCATCAACTACATCTTTAAACTTTTCAATTAAAATAGGATCTCTGTCAAGTATACCTTGCACCTCAGTGTAGGTCATACGGTGTTTTGATTTTATTATTCCTTCTTTAATTTCGCTAGACAAAACATTACAATCTTTATCCATCAATATTTCGCAAGACAAAGTCAATCTTAACTCATTTTCTTGCAATGAACAAATTCCGTTAGAGAGTTCTTTAGGAAGCATTGGAATAACCATATTAGGAAAATATACGCTTGTGCCACGTCTATAGGCTTCTTTATCAATACTAGAATTCTCGACAACATATTCTGAAACATCTGCGATATGCACATAAAGTTTATACCCATCATTAACCCTTTCTACTGCAATTGCATCATCGAAATCTCTTGCATCTTCGCCGTCAATTGTAATAATGTTTTGCTCAGTATAATCATTTCTATTTTTATATTTTTTTATATCAACTTTTTGACTAATATTTTTTGCTTCATTGATTACTTTTTCGTCAAATTTATCTACTAGATTAAATGACCTAATAATAGATAATTGCTCGGCAACCGGCGTGTTTACTTTACCTAAAACTTCAATGATTTTTCCGTGGACAATATCATTTTCAATAGAATCAACATTTAATTTTACATACACCTTATCGTTATTTTGCGCGTCAAATTCGTCGCCTTTTGATATCCTAATTTGAGGAAATCTAGGATCATCTGGGAACACTACATTTTTAGATTTACCAATTATGAACGTTCCAACAATATTGGTTGTATTTCGTTTTAAAATTTTAACAACTCTTCCCTCAATGTCTTCGCCTCGTTTCTTTGTTATCTCTACCAGACAATTATCTCCGTCAAAACTAGACCTAAGTTCATTTGCAGGTATGAAAAAGTCAGGAAGACCATCAACCATAGCAAAGCCATAACCTTTCTTGTTTAAACTAACAATAGCAGGGTAAAAACCTTTATCTCGAGATATTGAAACTTTACCTTTATCATCAACGTATAGTTCGCCCAAATCTACAAGATTTTTTAATTCTTTTAATACATCATCTTTTGTTTTATCTAAAAGCAAACTTAATTTATCTGCAAGAGTGTCTAAGGTATAATAATAAAGTTGACACTTTCTAATTAAATCAAAAATATCCATAGTTGAATTTTAACATACAAAAAATATTCAGTCAAATAAAATAAGTTTATTATGATTAATAAAACATATTCATTAAAAAAAGTGAACCTTAAAGATATATCTTTATAAGGTCCACATAATACTATAGAATTTAATCTAAATAAATGAATTCCACACTTTAATCAAAATAAAGTAAACAATAGTGAAAACAGCGATTAATGCTAAACAAATATAAATAAGTTTAGTAATTCTTCCTTCACGAGAGCCACCCTTATTTTGAGAATAATAACTATCTTTATTTCCTGTTATTACATTTGAACCACCATTTCCGTCTGTAATTTGCATAAAAACTAAAACAACCATTATCAAACATAATATAGCAAGTAGCACTAAACAAATTTTTTCTAACACTGGAAAAGATTTTTCAATCCAAGTAGGAAGTGTTGCTAAAATAAAATCCATAAATCCTCCAAAACGCATTAATTATATCACAAAAACATACTGAAAACAAGTGTTTTTGCTTAAAATCTAACATAAGTTAAATAAATAATAACCAATAAGATTGCAACTATAGGTATCAATAAAGCAGGTCTTGCAAACACGACTTTTTCAGAATCTGCTTTCTTCCAAAATTTAACGAAAAGCAATAAAACAATTACCAACAAGGCAATTATAATTCCTGCAAATACATATGTATTTAACTCTTGTATTAAAGCCACAAACTGATTATATAAATTTCTCATATTTTTTTCCTTAGTAATTATTTTATCAAATTTCTTTGAGTATGTCAATAGCGAACAATCAAACTTTCACCTTTAAAATATTTGTTAGGTTTTAATCCCATCAAATCGATAAAAGTTGGCGCTATATCTTTTAGTTCTCCACTTTTCTTTAATTTAATGTTTTTATCTACAACTAAACACATAACTTTATTTAACGTATGACTAGTATTTATTTCGCCCGTTTTAGTCGTCATTTCTTCGCTATTTCCATGGTCGGCTGTGATTAAAATTTGATAGTTTTTAACTTCTTTTAAAATTCGCTTCAAACACAAATCTATAAACTCTATCGCCTTTTTAGTTGCCTCAAAATTGCCTGTGTGTCCAATCATATCCGCATTAGAAAAATTGACAATAATTGCATCTACATTATTTTTACTAGCCTTAATTATTTCGTCTGTAATTTCTTTTGCTCGCATCTTAGGGTATGATGCATAGTCCTTAACTTCCTTTGTTGGTATATGCATTCTTTTTTCGTTCTTAAAAGGCTTTTCAATTCCACCATTTAAAAAGTATGTTACATGAGCATATTTGGTTGTTTCACTAATCTTTTCTTGTGTTAAATTTAATTTTGATAAATATTCGCTTAAAGTATTTTTGACAATTTTTTGTCTATATATAAATTTTGATTTACTACCACCAACTTTTGCCATAGTATATATGTTTTTAAAATCTTTTTCAGCCCTGTTTACGATTTGACGCAATCTATCTTCTCTAAAATTAAAGAAAAATATAACGTCATCTTTATTTATACCTTTGTACATTTCATTATTGACGTGTATTGGCTCAATATATTGGTCTGTGATGCTGTTTTTATGTTGTTTTGTTAAATACTCCTCAATATCTTCTTCTTTTATGCAGTTTTCGTCGTTAAACATAGCGTTGTAGGCTTTATTTGTTCGTGTTAAAACATTTTCCCTATCCATAGCAAAGAAACGCCCAGAAACGCTTAAAATGTGGCAATTTCCAATATTTTTAATTTTATTTTTTAGAAGCCTCAAATATTTTATACTATCAGTAACTCCACAATCTCGGCCGTCTGCTATAAAATGAATAAAAATATTTTTTGAGTCATTTTTAAATACATCAATTAAATAAAACAAATGATTAATATTACTATGAATGTTTTTATCACTCATAAGACCAATAAAGTGCAAATTCTTTTGTTTATTATATTTTTTCTTTAAATTTAATATTTCTACCTTTTTTTCTAAAATCTTGTCTTTAATGTCTTCTGTTATTTGTTTTGAAGTAGACAAAATTATTCGTCCGGCTCCTATTGTAGTGTGACCAACTTCACTGCCACCCATTTCGCCTTTAAATAGTCCAACTGCTTCGCCATCAGTTTTAATTAGCGCATAACCATTTTCTCTTAAACTATTAAGCGTTGGTGTTTTTGCTCTAGTTACTGCATTGAATTCATAATCTTTACTCTCTCCAAACCCGTCTAAAATAATAAGTAAACCTTTATTCATTATCGACTCCTTCTATGATTTTTATAAAATCGTCAATATTTAAACATGCTCTACCTAAAATAAGCCCGTCAGTAAAGGAAAGAAATTTTTTATAGTTATTTACATTAACATTTCCACCAAAAATAATCTTTGCTTTTAACTTATTTCTATTAATAAAATCTTTAATCAAATCAACAGAATTTAATAACCTGTTTTCATTAAAATCTTTGTCACTACCTATTAAATAATTGGGCTCATAAGCAATGACCACTTCTTCATTAGTTGGAATAATTTTATTGCTTAATTCCTTAATCAAAAAATCTTCATCAGCCTCGCTATCGGTAACACAAACAATAGGTTTAATACCGTGTTTTGAGCAAAATTCAAACTTGTTTTTAACATCTTGATAAGACTCGCCGTTTTTAACATAATCATAATGACCAAGGATAGCATATTTAATATTTTTATCAATTTCTTTTAAATCTAAATCAACGTTTTGATAGGCTAAATTAAAATCATAAAAATTAGAGGCATAGACAAAAGGCGGACACAAAATAATTTTTGTGTCCTTTGTTTTCAAGTTATTTAATTTTAGTTTATAGTTTTCAAAAAACTCATTGTTTCCAAAGTTTTTGAAATTCGCTACAACTATTTTCAACCTAACTCCTTAATCTAAGATTGCCTCAATACAAGGCAATTTTTTGCCTTGCAACAACATTAAAGTTGCTCCACCACCTGTTGATGTTTTAACAAATTTACTTAATTTAAACGACTGAATAGCAGCAATACTATCGCCACCACCAATCAAACATTTTGCCTTTGATTTTGATATATATTTAGCGATTTTCATAGTACCAATTTTAAATTTATCATATTCATAAACACCCAAAGGTCCGTTCCAAACAATAGTATTCGCTTTTTTAATCTCTTTCTTAAATAACTTAATAGTTTTAGGACCAATGTCCATTCCTTGATAATCTTCAGGTATAAATCCACTATTAAATTTCTTTGCTTTTGCGTTTTCTGAAAAGTCTTTTGCACCAATGTTGTCTATAGGAAGAACTATTTTAACGCCTTTATCTTTCGCCTTATCTAAAAGAGTTTTTGCTAATTCTAATTGAGAATTATCCACCATTGACATACCAACATTTCCGCCAATTGCTTTAACAAAAGTGTAAGCCATTCCACCACCAATAAGAATAGTGTCGCATTTATCTAACAAGTTCTCTACAACAGGAAGTTTATCACTTACTTTTGCTCCACCAAGGATCGCAACAAAAGGTTTATCTTTTGAATTTACTATTTCATCAAATTGCTTAAGTTCCTCTTCCACCAACAATCCACAAACTGCTGGAATTTTCTTAGCAACGCCGAAAGTTGAAGCATGTTTTCTGTGAGCCGTAGCAAACGCGTCAAACACAAAAAGATCAGACAAACTAACAAGTCTATCCACTAATTTTTCTCCATTCTTTTCCTCATCAGCATAAAAGCGAATATTCTCAAGCATCAAAATATCGCCATTTTTCATTTTATCGACCATTTCAGTTGTCGAGTCGCTATACACATCTTCAGCAAAAGAAATAGGTTTATCAAGCAACTTGCTTAGTCTAGATAATACTGGCCTTAAGGATAATTTTGAATCAGCCTTACCATTAGGGCGACCTAAATGAGAGCAAATAATAACTTTCGCATCATGTTCAATTAAATATTTTATAGTTGGAATTGTAGCAACTATTCTAGTGTCGTCTACAATTTTTAATTCTGTATTTATAGGGACATTATAGTCAACACGAACTAAAACTCGTTTGCCAGTTACGTCCACGTCTTTTATTGTTTTCTTCATACTATCTCCTACTCAGTAAATATCATTTACCTAGTATTAGTCATAATAATTATAACAAAAGAAAAATTAAATGCAAAATGAATTTGTTGATTTTTTACTATTTTTAAAAATATTTTTTTTATAAGAATTTTCTAACTTAATAAATATAATTCTATCTTTTTTAACCAATGAACTAAATCAAATCGACAGCAAGATTGAACATTTTTTCGATGTTACTATTTTTAGTGTAATAGTAAATATTTTTACCATCTCTCTCACAATCCACAATATTCAAATTCTTCAATAGTTTCAATTGATGGCTAATCGTCGATTGGTTAATATTTAGAATATTAGTAATTGTTGTAACACAAAGTGGTTTTATCAAAAGTAAAATAATAATCTTTAGCCTAGTATCATCACTAAAAGCCGAAAAGAATTCAGTCAAACTATTCATTTCATTTTTCCCAGGCATATACTTTTTTATGGACAATTCATCAATAAAATTACTCATGTTTAAAGAATAAAAAATATTAATAAATAAATCAATTTGTCACAATGTAAGATTTCATCGAATAAATAATAAAAAGAAATTTAAAAGGCGAGGATTGAAGAAATGAACAACAACGCTCTATTTATCGTGATAGCGATAATAATTGCAATAATAGCACAAGCAACCAACACTAATCTAGTTAGCAACACGACTTTCTTACTTCTTTTATTATTGGCACTCGGCGCATACGGTCAAAACAATAATCAAAATAACTGCTACGTCTACGGCCAACAAAGAAGTTTCATTTAAAAAAGCACTTCTATAGTGCTTTTTTACGTCTAAATACATCAACTAATTATTGAAATAATTTATTCCCATATTGGTTTTCATCTTTGATAAATTTTCTTTTGTAACACGGCGTGCTTTTTCGGTTCCTGTTTTTAAAATTTCAAAGATTTTTTCAGGATCTTTTTCTAACTCTTTTCTTGTTTCTCTAATCGGCGCAATAAGGTCTTGTAAAATTGAATTTAAGAATTTTTTGATTTTCATATCACCAAGTCCACCACGTCTATAGTGCTCTTTTAATTCGTCTAAATTTTTATACTCAGGCAGGTACTTTTCAAAATCTTCAGGTTTAGAGAATACATCTAAATAAGTGAACACTGTATTGCCTTCAACCTTACCAGGATCTTCGACGTGTAAATGGTCTGGATCGGTATACATTGAAAAAACTTTTTGTTTAATTTCGTCAGGCTCATCACTTAAGTAAATGCAGTTTCCAAGGCTCTTACTCATTTTAGCGCCACCATCAGTACCAACAAGTCTATAGCAACTTTCACTTTCAGGAAGCACTGCTTCAGGCTCTAAAAATGTTTCGCCATAAAGGTTATTAAAAGATCTAACGATTTCACGTGCTTGTTCGAGCATAGGCAACTGATCATCACCAACAGGAACAATAGTAGCATTAAAGCCAACAATATCTGCTGTTTGACTAACAGGATAAGTCAAAAATCCCATAGGAATAGTGCCATTGAAATTTTTAGTTTTCAACTCTTCTTTAACTGTTGGATTTCTCTCTAATCTAGAAAGTGTAACCAAATTCATAAAATAAAAAGTAAATTCAGTGAGTTCACTAACTTCGCTTTGAATAACGAACGTGATTTTCTCTGGATCAAGTCCTACTGCAAGATAATCTAACATAACTTGCAAAACATTATCTCTAACTTTTTGCACATTACCGAAATTGTCAGTAAGAGCCTGCGAGTCTGCCACCATTATATAAAACTCATCAAAATCACTTTTATTTTGTAACTCTAATCTTCTTTTTAAACTACCAACATAATGACCAAGGTGTAAATGACCTGTAGGTCTATCTGCTGTCAAAATAATCTTGTTTTTCATAATTTCCCTTTGACTAATTATAACATAGTTAAAATAATTTTACAATAAAATAAAACAACCTATTATTAAGAAACATAGCATTAAATAAATATTTGTATTAAAATATAATAACAATATCATTTACTAAAACTCACAGCACAAAACAAAACACAAAAAAATCTCGCAGTGCGAGATTTTTATTTGTCTAATTTGGCTTTTACTTTGTCACTTTCTAAATTTAACTATTCATTTTTTGTGCTATACTTATTTTCATAAACAAGTAGCAACAACATCAACACAGAATATGATAATACAAATAAAATATAAGCAATTTGATATACTAAATAATTTTTTAACCATGCAACAATTATCAAACTTCCAAATGATATTATTCTAGACAAACAAAACAAAGATTCCACCATTGTTTGATGCTCTGCTATATTTTCATACATCCCCGCTTCTTTTAAGTTTTTATTTCTATTAACATCAAGGACTAAAGAAAACATTGTTTCTGTAATTGACACTGAAAAATCAAATATAATTAAAGTCCAAATATTTGGCATCGCTATAAATAATACGGAACCAAATATTGGCAAAACTGTACCGACAAGCATTAACCAAGTACGCTTGCCTTCTTTCGTAAATTTATTAACAAAAATAAGAAATACTATAGTAATAACCGAAAACACACCAGCCAGTGCACCGATACTAAAATTAGTACCAAATTGTTGAATTATAGAAATATTTAATAAATTCGCAACGATACTAGTAAATCCAAAAGCAAAACATATTAAATATAAAAACTTGATTTTACTATTGAATTCGTTTTTTATTTTTAATTTTTTTAAATATCCTTTAAGATCCAACTTACTATTATCTGGCCGTTTGGAGTTAATAAAGAAAGAAACTACCAATTGTACAACGCTTAATATAAGAACAAAACATGCAACTATAGAATATGTAGATACGTCTATTAATGCACCAAATATAACCGGACAGAAAATACCTATTAACTTCCCCAAAATTGTTGAAATAACATAAAATTTTTTAATTGAATTTCTGCTTACCATTTCTTGTTTTAGCACATTATAACTGGCATAATACATAGCCATAGCCAAGCCGTTCAATAAACCAATTAAAATAATATAATCTGCTATATATTCCCCAAAAAAAATTGCAAATAATATAATTACTAATTCTACTATAAAACTTAATCTATAAGGCCAAACCCTATTACTTTTGTCGACCCATATACTAATGAAATAATATGCAATTAACATAACAATATAAGTGAACATTTGAAAAAGGCCAACTTTGGCAACATAAGAATATAAATCAGATGTTAAACTATAAATATAAGCGATTAAAAAGGTAGACAAAAAAATATTTATAGCGCTATAAAATAAATGACATATAGCTAGAGCCATTGTTGAGGTTTTATCTTTTTTACTCGTTGAAATATCGTAATTATAACCCATATTCACACCCTAAATTTAATTATATTTAAAATTTTTACAAAATGCAAACTTTTTTCTCTAAATTCACAAAAATCTGTAACAAAAAAATCTCGCAGTGCGAGATTTTTTATTAATCTAATAGATTATTTAATGATTTCAGCAACTACGCCTGAACCAACTGTTCTACCACCTTCACGGATAGCGAATCTCATACCCTTTTCAATAGCGATTGGGTGGATAAGTTCGATTTCCATAGTGATGTTATCGCCTGGCATAACCATTTCAACTCCGTCTGGAAGTTTGATTGAACCAGTAATATCAGTAGTTCTAACATAGAATTGAGGACGATATCCATTGAAGGATGGAGTATGACGTCCACCTTCTTCTTTCTTCAAAACGTATACTTCAGCCTTGAATTGAGTATGTGGAGTAATTGAACCTGGTTTAGCAAGTACTTGTCCACGCTCGATTTCAGTTCTGTCGATACCACGAAGAAGCAATCCAGCGTTATCTCCTGAACGAGCTTCGTCAAGTGATTTACGGAACATTTCGATACCTGTAATAACTACTTTACGAGTTTCTTTAATACCTACCAACTCAACTTCTTCGTTAAGTTTAACAGTACCACGTTCTACTCTACCTGTAGCAACAGTACCACGACCAGTAATTGAGAATACATCTTCAACTGGCATTAAGAAAGGTTTATCGTTATCACGAACTGGATCTGGGATGTAAGAATCAACAGCATCCATTAATTCTTTGATACAAGCGCAAGCTGGATCATCAGTGTTACCAGCAGTAGCAGCTTCCAAAGCCTTTAATGCAGAACCCTTAATAACTGGAGTAGTATCTCCTGGGAATCCATATGAAGACAACAAGTCTCTGATTTCCATTTCTACTAAGTCTAAGATTTCTGGGTCATCAACTTGGTCTACCTTATTCATGAATACAATAATGTATGGAACACCTACTTGACGAGCAAGCAAAATGTGTTCTTTAGTTTGAGGCATTGGACCATCTGTTGAAGCAACAACAAGGATAGCACCATCCATTTGTGCAGCACCAGTAATCATGTTTTTAACGTAGTCAGCGTGTCCTGGGCAGTCTACGTGAGCATAGTGACGTTTATCAGTCTCATACTCAATGTGTGATGTATTGATTGTGATTCCACGTGCTCTCTCTTCTGGAGTGTTATCAATATCTGCGTAACCTTTATCGTCAGCTTGGTGACCAGTTTTACTCAAATATACATTGATAGCAGCAGTTAAAGTAGTCTTACCGTGGTCTACGTGACCAATTGTACCAATATTACAATGTGGTTTAGATCTATCAAATTTAGCTTTAGCCATAATATAAAATTCTCCTTTTTAATTAAACAATTATATTTTACATTTTATTATGGACCAATGTCAAGCAATTTTACATACTTTTTTGATCCATAATAATTTGTTAAATATTTAGATTATTCTTCGCTAGCCTTTCTTTCGCCAATGATTTTATCACTAACGTTTTTAGGGCATTCAGCATACTTTTCAAATACCATTGTGAAGTCTGCTCTACCTTGGGTAGTACCACGAAGGTCAGTTGTGTAACCGAACATTTCAGACAATGGAACTTCGGCATGAATTGTAACGTTACCGTTAACAGTATCAGTACCTGTCAAAACTCCTCTACGAGAAGTAAGTCCACCCATAACACCACCAAGATATTCTTCTGGAGTGTTAACTTCAACTTTCATAATAGGTTCAAGTAAAACTGGGTCTGCCTTTCTCATAGCTTCTTTAAATGCCATAGATCCTGCGATCTTAAATGCCATTTCGCTTGAGTCGACATCGTGGTAAGAACCGTCGTAAACGTTAACTTTGAAGTCAATTGTTTCGTATCCAGCAAGTACACCAGATTTCTTAGCTTCTTGAATACCAGCATCAATTGGAGCGATGAATTCTTTAGGAATAGCACCACCGACAACGGTATTTTCGAAGACATAACCTTTATCTCTTTCAAGAGGTTCCATCTTAATCTTACAGTGACCATATTGTCCACGACCACCAGATTGTTTAATATACTTTCCTTCAGCTTCAACAGCACGACGGATAGTCTCTTTGTAAGCAACTTGTGGGCGACCAACATTTACTTCAACATTAAATTCACGTTTCATACGGTCAACCAAAATATCAAGGTGAAGTTCTCCCATACCAGCGATAATTGTTTGACCAGTTTGGTCATTAGTGTATGCCTTAAATGTAGGATCTTCTTCCATCAATTTTTGAAGAGCAATACCAAGTTTTTCTTGTGCTTGCTTGTCTTTTGGTTCAATAGCCTCTTCAATAACTGGTTTCATGAATTCCATATCTTCAAGTTTAATAGGGTGATTTTCATCACAAAGAGTGTCACCTGTACCTGTTGCTTTAAGACCAACAACAGCACATATGTCCCCTGCTAATACTTCATCAATATCAGTTCTTGAGTTTGCGTGCATGTGAAGCAAACGACCAATTCTTTCTTTCTTATCTTTACTTGAATTAAGAACATAAGAACCAGCAGCAAGTTTACCACTATACACACGAATAAATGTAATACGACCAACATATGGGTCAGTAGCAATCTTAAATGCAAGTGCTGCGAAAGGTTCGTCATCACTGTTGTTACGAGTAACTTGACTTCCGTCAGCAAGTGTACCAGTAATTGCTGGTACGTCAATTGGGCTAGGCATATATTCAACGATTGCATCAAGCAATTCTTGAATACCTTTGTTTCTAGCAGCAGTTCCACAAAGAACAGGGAACATTTGAAGACTACAAGTAGCCTTTCTAATGCCAGCCTTGATTTCTTTTTCAGTGAGTTCTTCACCAGAGAAGAATTTTTCTAACAATGCTTCGTCAGTTTCAGCAACTGATTCAATCATTTTTTGTCTGTATTCTTGAGCCTCAGCGAGCATATCAGCTGGGATTTCTTCCTCTCTAACATCTTTTCCAAGATCATCATAGAATACGTATGCTTTCATCTTAATAAGATCAACAATTCCTTTAAAAGTTTCAGCTTGACCAATAGGAAGTTGAAGTGGAACAACATTTGCTCCTAATACATCTTTCATTGATTTAACTGCTTTCAAGAAATTTGCATCATTGATATCCATCTTGTTTACGAAACAAAGTCTTGGAACATTGAATTTACTAGCTTGACGCCAAACATTTTCTGATTGTGGTTGAACGCCAGCTCTTGCACTGAATAATGCAACAGCACCGTCCAATACTTTCAATGAACGTTCAACTTCTACTGTAAAGTCAACGTGTCCTGGAGTATCAATAATATTAATAGTACAATCTTGCCATTTACAAGTAGTACAAGCAGAAGTGATAGTGATACCACGTTCTTGTTCTTGTGCCATCCAGTCCATAGTAGCTTGTCCATCATGAACTTCACCTAACTTATGGTTGATACCTGTATAGAACAAAATTCTTTCTGTTGTAGTTGTTTTACCAGTATCGATGTGAGCCATGATACCGATATTTCTAATTTTTTCCAATGGAACAGTTCTAGCCATTTTTCCCCCTTATAATTACCAACGATAGTGAGCGAAAGCCTTGTTAGCTTCTGCTTGTCTATGCATATCGTCACGTTTTCTAATTGCACCACCTGCTAAATTACAAGCGTCTACAATTTCAGCTGCAAGTCTTGCTTCCATACCACGTTCATTACGCTTTCTAGCGCATTCAACTAACCAACGGATTGCAAGAGTTTGTTGTCTTTCAGCACTAACATCCATAGGAACTTGATAGTTAGCACCACCAACACGTCTAGCTTTAGTTTCAAGTTTTGGTTTGATGTTCTCGATAGCTTTGTTTAAAGTTTCAAGAGCTTCTTCACCAGTCTTTTCACTAGCATTTTTCATAGCAGTATAAACGATAGATTGAGCAATACCTTTCTTTCCGTCTAACATAACTTGATTGATAACTTTACTAACCAAGATTGAGTTGTAAACTGAATCAGGTAATACTTCACGTTTAACAGCCGCATTTCTTCTTGACATAAATATTTCTCCTTTATTAAATTTTTAATCTAAATTCACTTTTCGCACTGAATAATTTTTTAAAATATTAATTATGTATAAACGATTATTTAAAAACAATCCTTTTTTTTATAAAATTTTAAATTAAGTTGTCCTTAAATAACCGAAGGCGAAAAGTCTAAATAACATCCTATTCAAAAGAGTAGGAAGAAGGGAAAAGCATTTGTCCCTTCTTATTAAGCGAGCAAACAGCCTAAAAGTGCTAAATTTTTTCGCTTGACAACTAATTAGTATAGACTATTGCTTCTATTATATCCTTATCAAAGGGTTTATATTAAAGGGGAAAATCTGTTTCCCATTTAATAATAGAAGGCGAAAAGTCTAATAACATCCTATTCAAAAGAGTAGGAAGAAGGGAAAAAGCATTTGTCCCTTCTTATTAAGCGAGCAAACAGCCTAAAAGTGCTAAATTTGTTCGCTTGCGAACTAATTAGCTAAAAGGCTACTTTGCTCGCTTAGCGCCATATTTACTTCTACCTTGTTTACGATTTTGAACAGCAGCTGTATCCAATGCGCCACGAACAACGTGATATCTTACACCTGGAAGGTCTGGAACACGTCCGCCACGAACTAATACGACGTTGTGTTCTTGAAGATTGTGTCCTTCACCTGGAATGTAGCAAGTTGTTTCTTTGCCATTAGATAAACGAACACGACAAATCTTACGTAAAGCTGAGTTAGGTTTCTTTGGAGTAGTAGTAGTAACTGTCAAACAAACACCACGTTTTTGTGGGCAGTTCTCAAGCAAAATTGATTGAGATTTTGTAACTTGTTGTTTTCTACCTTTTCTAACCAATTGATTAACTGTAGGCATTATATCCTCCTTAAAAATTTTCTATATATTATTAAACACTCAAAACAATTTCAAGTCATTCAATAAAAATTTTTGATTTTACCTAAATCAAGAAAAGTTTAGTTTTAATAAACTAACAAAAGCAACCACTTTTGGCTTACGCCAAGTAATGACAAAGCAGCACGTTTGTACAATACTGTTTAATTATACCTAATTTCAACTCTAATGTCAATATTTTGAGTAAAAAATAATGAATTATTTTCACTATTTTAAAACAAAAAAACGACTCGTGATTGAGTCATTTTTTTATAATTAAATCAATTCGATAATACACATTTCAGCATTGTCACCTTTACGAAGGCCAAGTTTAATTATACGAGTATAACCACCCTTTTGACCAACTTCTTTTGCTCTTGCATCATATTTTGGTGCATAAACGTTGAAGATTTTTTCGATTAAAGGATTTTTAATATTGTCTATACGAGCAAGGAAATCTGCCTTCTTTTCACCTGGTTTACGTTCTTCTTTAACAGAATAAACTTTAGCCATGATCTTTCTTCTAGCAGCAAGTTTCTTTGGACCATCGTTCATAACTTCTTTAGTTGTCTTGTTACCTTTTGCGTCAACAACGTTCTTTTGAACAGATACAACATCTTCATAAGAGTTGATAGCAAGAGTTAAGATTTTTTCAGCGTATGATTTCAATGATTTTGCTCTAGCAACAGTAGTCTCAATTTTACCTTTCCAAAGAAGATCAGTTGCTTGATTTCTCATAATAGCCAATCTTGCTTCAGTAGGACGACCTAATTTTGAATTCATATGTCATTCTCCTTTTTAGATTTTTCTTTATGCAATTTAGAGTTTCTAAATTAAATTTTAATAATTGTCATTATTGCTATCTAAGTTAATACCATAAGATTCAAGTTTAGCGATAACTTCTTCCATAGATTTAGCACCCATGTTACGAACTTTCATCATTTCAGCACGACTCTTCTTAGCGAGGTCGCCAACTGTATCGATTCCAGCACGTTTCAAGCAGTTATAACTACGAACACTTAATTCCATTTCTTCGATAGGTTTTTCGAACAATTTAGTTTGTTCATCTTCTTTTCTAGCCACTAAAATATTCATTCCGTCCATACCTTCAACAAGTTCAACGAACATATTTGAGTAGTCGTTTAATAATTTAGCAGAAAGAGCAACAACTTCTTTAGCACTAACTGTACCACGAGTTTGAACATCGAGCACAAGTTTATCATAGTCAAGACTACGACCAACACGGCTAGATTGAACTTCAAAAGTTACACGTTTTACAGGAGTAAATAAAGAGTCGATTGCAATGTAATCTACTTCGTCTGAGAAACCTTTGTTAAGGTTAGCAGCAACGAATCCACGACCACGACCAACGTACATTGTGATATCAAGGTCAGCGTCATCATCAAGAGTACAAATATATTGTTCTGGATTGATGATAGTGATTCCATCTTCACAAATGATGTCTTTAGCGTATAATTCGCCAGCACCTTTCTTTCTCAAAGTCATAGTACCTTTGAAATCTTCATCTTTACTTTCAGTTTTAACAGCGACTTCTTTAAGATTCAAAACGATATCCGGAACGTCTTCTGTAACACCTTTTATAGTTGAAAACTCATGTAAAACGTCTTTGATTTTTACGCCAACGATAGCAGCGCCTGGAAGAGATGAAAGTAAAGTTCTTCTAAGCATATTACCGATAGTGATACCAAAGCCTTTTTCCATTGGTTCAACAGTGATTACAGCATGAGCGCCGTTGTCAAGTTCTTCTAAAAGTATTTTTGGTTTTTCGATTTCCATCATAATTAAATTCTCCTATTATCTTGAATAGTATTCAACAATCAAGTGTTCTTGTATATTTAAGTCAATGTCATCTCTTTCAGGTCTAGCTAAAACTTTTCCTGACAAAGTGTTTGAATCAAATTCTAACCACTTTGGAGTATTAACTTTTTGACCTTTGAGACTACTAAACATTTCAATAGCTTGTTTAGATTCTTTAACAGCGATTACATCACCAACTTTAACTTGGTAAGAAGGAATATTTACCTTTTTACCGTTAACGGTGATGTGACCGTGGTTAACGATTTGTCTAGATTCTGCTCTAGACACACCTAAACCAAAACGATATACAACATTATCAAGTCTTTGCTCTAACATACGAAGTAATTCTAAACCTGTAGATTCTTTGCTAGCAGCAGCCTTTTCATAATAGATTCTAAATTGTTTTTCAAGCATGCAATATGCTCTTCTAACTTTTTGTTTTTCACGTAATTGCAATCCGTATTCTGAAACTTTCTTTCTAGCGTCAGCATGTTGTCCTGGAACAACCGGACGTTTCTCGAAAGCACAGTGAGTTAAACATCTTTCACCTTTAAGGAAAAGTTTGCAACCTTCTCTACGGCATTGTTTACACTTTGCACTAGTATTTTTTGCCATATTTCCTCCTATAATCTTCTCTTCTTAGGTGGTCTGCAACCATTGTGAGCGATAGGTGATACATCACGGATCATAGTTACTTGAAGTCCTGCTGTACCAACAGCTCTAATAGCAGATTCACGAGCAACACCAGCGCCCTTAACGAAAACAGCAACTTTAGTTACACCAAATTTGCTAGCATTAGCAAGACAAGCCTCAACAGCGTCTTGAGCAGCAAATGGGGTAGTCTTTTTAGCGCCACGGTTTCCCCTAGCACCAGCACTGCATTGAGCCAAAGCATTACCTTGACCATCTGTAAGAGTTACTAATGTGTTGTTAGCGTTAGCAAAAATGTGAACTTGACCTTCGCCATTGCTAACTAAAATTTTCTTTTTCTTTGTATCTTTAACAGCCATAGTTTACTCCTTATTTCTTCTTGTTCGCCATAGTCTTTCTAGGACCTTTTACTGTACGAGCATTAGTCTTACTTGATTGACCACGAACTGGCAAATTAGCCAAATGTCTAAGACCTCTATAGCATCTAATTTCTTTTAAACGTTTGATGCTCATAGCGACGTCTTTTCTTTTTTCTCCTTCTACAACGAAATTAGCTTCTATGTATTTACGAATAGAAGCGATATCATTTTCAGAGAGATCTTTTACTCTAGTGTCTGGATTAATTCCTGTCTCTTTAAGAATTTTCTTTGCACTAGTATTTCCAATACCATAAATGTATGTAAGAGCAACTTCTACTCTTTTTTCATTAGGTAAATCCACGCCTGATATACGTGCCATTTTTTATTTCCTCCAATAAATTGTATTTTATTTACTCACAATATCAAATTGCCGCGAGATATTGTGCTAATTTTCAAACTTAACCTTGACGTTGTTTATGTTTAGGTGATTTTGAACAGATAACCATAACTCTACCGTTACGTTTAATCACTTTACATTTTTCGCACATTGGTTTAACTGATGGTCTAACTTTCATGTTATTTTCTCCTTTTGAAATTTAAAAATTGTTAATTTTTATCACGCCAAATGATTCTACCTTTAGTCAAATCATATGGACTCATTTCAACTTTCACTTTATCGCCTACTAATATACGAATAAAATTAGTGCGCAACTTACCTGAAATGTACGCTGTGATAATGTGATTGTTCATAATTTGTACCTTAAAGTTCATATTGCCTAAAACTTCAACAACTTCACCTTCGGCTTCGATTACGTCTTCCTTTGACATATTACTCCTTATTATACTTTTCTATCAATTTATGAAATTCAGTATTTGTGACGATCGGTGAAGAAATCTTACTTAAAATTTCATCATCATGAGCCACAACTTGCAAATGTTTTGGATTTTTGAATTTTGGTTTATCTTTAGGTCTAAATTTACCATCTATTATAGCAATTTTTTCGTTTTTGTCAATATTTATCACTACAAAAAGTCTATCTTTGTCATGTCCAGATAGTGACCTTACTATATCCCCAATTTTAATATCAATATCCATTTTCACCTACAATGTTAATATTTCAACACCGTCGTCAGTAATAACAACAGTATTTTCATAATGTGCACTAGGCAAACCATCAGCAGTTGACACTGTCCAATCGTTGTCCTCTAAATACACATCTCTTTTGCCTAAAGTAGACATTGGTTCGATAGCCAAAGTCATACCACTTTGAAGCACAATTCCTGAATTGTACTTACCATAATTTGGCACAGGAGGATCTTCATGTAAATGAGTTCCTACTCCGTGACCGACAAGTTCTCTAACCACGCCATATCCGTTAGATTCAAGATAATTTTGAATTCGGTTACTGATATTGCCTAATTTAGAACCAGCCTTAATATCTTTAATCCCTTCGAAAAAGGATTGTTTTGTGTCCTCTATAAGTTTACTAACTTCTAGTGACACGTTTCCCACTGGGAATGTTCTTGCAGCGTCGCTATAGAATCCGTCCCATATAACACCACAATCTATACTAATAATATCGCCATCTTGTAAAGGAACATTATCACAAAAGCCATGCACAACTTGATTGTTGACGCTGGCGCAAATTGTGAAAGGAAATCCTTCATAATTCAAGAAAGCAGGTTTTCCACCTTGACTAATTATGTAATCGTAGGCCAACTTGTCGAGGTGTAAACTAGTTTGACCTGGATAGATAGATTGCTCAAGCAAAGCAAGAGTATCTTTCAATATCTTGCCTGCTTTTCTCATCTTTTCTAAATCTGTTTCATTTTTAATAGTTATATTCATTTAATACCTTCAAAACTGCGTCTAAAGTTTTATCAATATCATTTGCGTCAACTGAAATTACTTTAACACCTTGTTGTTTGTATTTCGTAATAAGCGGTAATGTAACTTGTTCATAAATACTAAATCTTTTGTTAATAGATTCCTCTGTATCATCTTCTCTAACTTTTAATTTTCCACCACAAATTGGACAAACATAGTCATCAGTCTCAAATTTACTAGAAATATATCCACAATTTTCACAAGTAAGTCTATTGAGTAGCCTACTTGTAGCAAATTGCTTATCTAGTTCAAGATTAATAACTAAATCAACTTTGAGAAGTTCGTCTAATTTTTCAGCCTGTTCTAGAGTTCTTGGAAATCCATCAAAAACAACAATTTTCTTGTTTGCTTCTGAAATTTTCTTCTCAACTATTGGTAAGATAACTTCAGTGTCAACAAACAAACCATTATTTATTCTTGCTTTAATTTCTTCGCCAACTATAGAACCGGTCTTAGTCTCATTCCTCAAAAGTTGTCCCATTGAAATAAGTGTGAAATCAATGTGCTTAAGAAGTCCTGATACAAGAGTTCCTTTTCCGGAACCCTGTATTCCTATTAGAACAATATTCATTTACGCCCCTATTTTAAAAATCCACGATAGTTTTTCATCATCATTTGAGCATCAAGTTGTTTATCAAGTTCAAGGGCAACAGATACTACGATAAGCATACCGGTAGCACTGAATGCGTTAGCCAAACTTGAAGAACTTCCAACAGCTGTAAATAATAATGTAGGAATTAATGCCATAAATGCTAAGAAGATAGCACCGAAAAGCACAATCCTATTGTTGATAGTTTTTAAATATTCTGCAGTAGGTCTACCTGGTCTAATACCTGTGATAAATCCACCATTTTGTTGAATTTGTCTACTGATTTCGTCAGTGTCAAATTGAACCATTGTCCAGAAGTATGCAAAGGCTAAAATTAAGAGTGCCATTACAATTGAGTAAGCCCAAGATCCAGCACCGAGATAAGTGTTCCACCAACCAATAAAACCTGTAGTAACATTTGGCCAAAAAATGCTGAAAAGCATTTGTGGGAAAGTTAAAACAGAACTTGCTAAAATAATAGGCATAACTCCGTTTGCATTAACTCTAATAGGAATGTAAGTAGCTTGACCACCATACATTTTTCTACCTTTAATTTGTTTTGCATATTGAACGTTAACTCGTCTTTCAGCACCATCTACAAATACAACTAAAGCGAACACAGCAACCAAAACAACTGCATATAATACTAATTGCCAAATTGCTCTTTGTGTAGCACTTCCACCAGCGAATAAGCCTTGGAAGTTAGTCATAATTGAAGTACCTGCTGTAGACAAGATACCTACGAAGATAAGTAATGACATACCATTGCCAATACCTAATTCGCTAATTTTTTCACCAAGCCAAACGGTAAACATTGCACCTGTTACAAGCATAATAACAATAAATGAACAGCATAAGAAATTATTGCCTCCAAATACTGCTAAGTGCGTTGCATCTGCTGTATCGAAACCAACGGCAATACCGATAGCCTGAGCAGCAGCAATTATAAGAGCCGCAATTTTAGTGTATAAAGAAATCTTTTTACGACCATCTGCGCCACCCTCTTTTGCAAGTCTTTGCCAACTTGGAATTACCATACAAAGTAATTGTATAATAATTGAAGATGTGATATAAGGTGAAACACCAAGTGCTAAGAATGCACCACGAGATAACGCTCCACCTGAAATTGAACTCAACAAACCTAAAAACTTGTTTCCGGTTTCCATGTTTGTTGCACTTTCAAATACGCTTTTATTAATTCCTGGAATTGGTAACCAACATCCAAGACGATAAATAAAGAGCAAAAGCAATGTAAGTAAAATTTTATTTCTTACATCTTTCATTTTAAATGCGTCAGCTAATGTTTTAAACATTATACCTCCTCTATTGTTCCACCTTGTGCTGTAATCTTTTCTTTAGCTTGTGCTGTAAATTTATTAGCCTTAACTTTTAAAGCAACTGTAAGTTCACCATCACCTAAAATCTTAATGCCGTCTTTTTCTACTTTAGATAAAATTCCAGCATCTAATAATTTAACTGTGTCAACTTCAGTGTTTGCTTCGAAAATATTAAGAGCAGATACATTCACAGTTGAATAAACCTTTTTGAATTTAGCATTGCTAAATCCTTTAACTGGTAATCTTCTGTACAAAGGATTTTGTCCACCTTCAAATCCAGGGCGTACACCACCACCAGAACGAGCGTTTTGACCTTTATGTCCTTTACCAGCAGTTTTACCAACACCACTACCGATACCACGACCAAGTCTTTTCTTACTTGTTCTAGCACCGTCAGCGTTTTTCAAATCGTGTATATACATAATTTCTCCTTTACGCTTCTTCTTCCACTTTTAATAAGTGTTTAACTTTGAAGATGCTTCCTCTAATACAATCGTTATCAGGAAGGACTCTTGTTTGACCAAGTTTAGTGAAACCCAAGGCTTCAACAATTTTGGCTTGTTTCTTATCAAAACCGATAGCACTTTTAATCAAAGTAACTTTAATAGTTTTTTCTTGTTTCTTTGCCATAAGTCCTCCTAAATTTCTTCTACTGATTTGCCACGAAGAAGGGCAACTTGTTCTTTAGTTCTTAAAGATTTAAGACCATTGAGAGTTGCTCTAACAACGTTAATTTTGTCAGTAGAACCATAAATTTTTGCTGTAATATCAGTAATACCAGCGAGTTCTAATACAGTACGAGCAGCACCACCTGCGATAAGACCACTACCTAATTTAGAAGGTAACATCTTAACACTAGTTTTACCGAAAGTACCGATAACTTCGTGTGGTATAGTTCCATTTACAATAGGAACATTAATTAAAGCCTTTTTAGCTGACTTTGAAGCTTTTTCTATAGCAGCTGGAACTTCCAAAGCTTTTGCAATTCCCATTCCAACTTGACCTTTTTTGTTACCTGCAACTACAAGAGCAGAGAAACGCATGTTACGTCCACCTTTAACAACTTTAGTAACACGACGGCAATCTAACATTTTCTTGTCAAATTCATCTCTAACTTCTTCTCTAGGCTTTCTAAATTCACGTTTTTGTTGTTGTGCCATAAGTCCTCCTAAAATTCCAAGCCAGCGTCTCTTGCGCCGTCAGCGAGTTCTTTAACTCTTCCTGTATAAAGGTATCCACCTCTGTCGAAAACAACAGTTGTGATTTTTTTCTTTTTAGCAAGTTTTGCGATTTGTTCACCGACAAAACGAGCTTGTTCTTTGTTAGTCATATCTTTTACTTTCTCTTTAATTTCTTTTTGAGTAGTATTAGCGCTAACAAGTGTAACTCCATTAGTATCATCTATAATTTGAGCATAGATGTGGCTAAGTGTTTTGTAAACACAAAGTCTTGGGCGTTCTTTTGTACCAGCCAAGTCATGACGAAGTCTAACATGACGTTTGATACGTTCTTGATTTTTATTAACTTTCTTAATCATAACTTAACCTCCTACTTCTTTTTACCTGCTGCCTTACCTGCTTTCAAAATAACAACTTCATCTGTATAGTGAATTCCGTATCCATGATATGGTTCAACAGGACGAATTGCTCTAATTTTAGCAGCTTCAGCACCAACTAATTGTTTATCAGCACCTTTTACGATAATAGTGTTTTGATCTGGAATTTCAATAGTAATTCCTTCAGCTTCAACAAATTCAACAGGGTGACTAAGTCCCAAACTCATAACAAGTTTGTTACCTTGTTTACTAAGTTTATAACCAACACCTTTAACTGTTAAAGATTTACTAAAGCCCTCAGTAACTCCTTTAATCATATTGCTGATAAGTTGTCTATAAAGACCTTGTTTAGCATTGCTATCTGTTGTTTCATCAAGACGAACTACGTAAACTTCGTTATCTTTAACTTCAACTTTAACGTTAGAAGAAAAATCTTGATTTAAAGTAAATTTTGCACCTTTAACAGTTACAACATTTCCATTAACTTCAACAGTAACACCTGCTGGTATAGTGATAGGTAATTTACCAACTCTTGACATAACTACCTCCTACCATACATAGGCGAGAACTTCTCCGCCTACATTTAATTTTCTAGCATCTTTGTCTGTAACGACACCTTTGCTAGTAGAGATAATAGCGATACCTAGTCCATTAAGAACGCGAGGTAATTCGTCAGCATTAACGTAAATTCTTAAACCTGGTTTGCTAATTCTCTTAAGACCTTGAATAACTTTTTCGCCATTAGGTCCATATTTAAGTGCAATTTCCATCATCTTAACGCCATCAACTTCTTTCTCGCTGTAACCAACAACGAAACCTTCGTTTACAAGGATATCAGCCATAGATTTTTTAGTTTTTGACATTGGGACAAGGACAGAGTCTGCTTTGTTTATGTTCGCATTGCGAATACGTGTAAGCATATCTGCGATTGGATCTAAAATTAACATAATCTTCTCCTTTTACCAACTAGCTTTCTTAACACCTGGCAATTCGCCTTTGTGTGCTAAATTTCTAAAACAAATTCTGCAAATTCCATATTTCTTTAAAACGGCATGTGGACGACCGCAGAGTGAACATCTAGTATATTCACGTGTAGAAAACTTTTGAGTTTTTTGTTGTTTATTTACCATTGCTTTTCTTGCCATAATTCACTCCTATTTATTTCCTTTTCTGAAAGGTAAACCCATCAAACGAAGTAATTCTCTTGCTTCATCATCAGATTTAGCAGTAGTTACGAACATAATATCGAAACCACGAACTCCATCGATTTTATCGTATACAATTTCAGGGAAAATGATTTGTTCTTTAATACCGAAACTGTAGTTTCCTCTACCATCGAAAGATGTTGTGCTTAATCCTTGGAAGTCTCTCACACGAGGAAGAGCAACAGAAACCAATCTATCAAAGAATTCGTACATTTTTTCACCACGAAGAGTTACTTTTGCACCAATTTTTTGACCTTCACGAAGTTTGAAGTTAGCAACTGATTTCTTTGCTACAGTAACAACTGCTTTTTGTCCAGCAATTAAGCTCAACTCATCGACTGCAGTATTGAAAGTTTTAGCATTGTCTTTTTCTTTTCCAAGACGAAGACTTAAAACAATCTTTTCAAATTTTGGAACTTCCATTACATTTTTGTAACCGAATTTCTCTTGCATAGCCTTTTTAACGACTTCGTTATAGTATGCATGACGTCTATTAATATTTTTTTCCATTTGTCATACTCCTTTACGCTTTTTTAGCTGCTTTAACAGCCTTTTTAGCCTCAAGAGTAGCACCACATTTCTTACATACACGAACGATTTTTTCGTCAATAAGTTTGTGACTAACTCTAGTAGCTTTTTTACACTCAGGACAAATAACTTGCACGTTAGATGCGTCAATAGCACCTTCGTGTTTAATTATTCCACCTTTGTCATCTTTATTTTTTGGTTTATTGTGATGTGCTTGAATGTTTACTCCGGCAACGATTACTTTTCCGTCTTTAACTTCAAGAACTTCACCTGTTTTTTTAGCGTCTTTACCTGTAATAACAAGTACATTATCGCCTTTCTTAACATTTAATTTCATCTATTGCCTCCTATAAAACTTCTGGTGCTAGTGAGATAATTTGAGTAAATCCACCTGCACGAAGTTCTCTTGCAATTGGTCCAAACACACGTGTTCCACGTGGAGCCTTGTTGCTATCAATTAAAACTGCAGCATTATCATCGAATCTAACAGCAGTGCCGTCTTCTCTTGTAAATGTCTTTTTAGTTCTAACAATAACAGCTTTAACAACTTCACCTTTCTTAACTTTTCCGTCTGGATCAGCCTTGATAACAGAAGCAACAATGACATCGCCAACGCCAGCTGATTTAACAACTGAACCTCCCATACAACGAATGCATCTAATTTGTTTAGCACCACTGTTGTCGGCTACATTTAATACTGATAATGGTTGTATCATATTTGCCTCCTACTTAGCACGTTCAACGATAGTAAGAAGTCTAAAATACTTATCCTTTGAAAGTGGACGAGTTTCAATAATGGTAACAGTATCACCAATATGTGCTTCATTCTTTTCGTCATGTGCTTTATATTTTTTTGTAACTTTTACATATTTTTTGTAAATTGGGTCTTGTACTTTGCTGGTAACTTCGACAGTTATAGTTTTGTCGCATTTATCAGAAACAACAACACCTGTGATTGTTCTATGATTAACTTTGATTTCTTCCATAATTACTCCTTAGCTCCAGCAATTTGTTTCATTCTAATGGCAGTTTTAACTCTTGCAATATTTTTCTTTGTAGTTCTAATACTGCTAGTGTCAGGAAGTTGACCAACTTTGTTTTTGAAATTTAAATTGAAAAGTTCAGTTCTCAATTTGCTTTCTTCATTGATCAATTCTTCTAATGATTTATCTTTATAATTATTCTTCATTATTTTCACCGCCTTTTTCCTTGCGAACTACTTTAGTTTTACAAGGAAGTTTGTGAGATGCAAGTCTAAGTGCTTCCAAACAAGTTGCCTCATCTGGACCACTAACTTCCATAATAATTCTATCACGTTTAACGACTGCAACGTGTCCTACTTGAGCACCTTTACCACTACCCATACGAGTATCAGCAGGTTTCTTTGTAATAGGTTTGTCAGGGAAAACTTTTATCCATACTTGACCACCACGTTTCATGTATCTATTGATAGCTACACGGGCAGCTTCGAGTTGGTTAGAAGTCATCCAACAAGGTTCAGTTGCTTGAAGACCGAAATCTCCATAAGTAACTTTGTTACCACGAGTCGCACGACCTGTCATACGACCACGGAATTGTTTTCTTCTTTTTTCTCTCTTAGGCATCAACATATTAGTTTTCTCCTTTCTTGTGATTTACTGCGCTTTGAGAAACCTTACCTAAAATTTCACCTTTATAAATCCAAACTTTAACGCCAAGTACACCAAAAGTAGTGTGAGCTTCTACGCAAGCGTAGTCGATATTGGCTCTAATAGTTTGAAGTGGAAGTGAACCTTCATGATAGTGTTCACTACGCGCAATTTCAGCACCGTCAAGACGACCTGATACCATAGTTTTAACACCAGTTGCTCCAGCACGCATTACTCTTTGCATAGCAGCCTTCATAACACGACGGAATTGAGCACGCTTCTCGAGTTGAGCAGCGATACTTTCTGCAACTAATTTAGCATCTAAGTCAGGATTCTTAACTTCGACAACATTTACATTAACTTTTTTAACTTCAGTAAGTTTTTCTACACTCTTTTTAAGAGCTTCGATACCAGCACCTTTTTGTCCAATAAGAACACCGGGTTTACCAGTATAGATAGAAACTACTAAACTATCATTTGTTCTTTCAATCATAACGTTTGAAAGAGCGCATGTTTTATATTCTTTAAGGATATAATTACGAATTACATTATCTTCCTTAATGTTTTTAGCAATATTTTTCTTGTCTGCGTACCAAAAAGAATTCCATGTCTTATTGATACCAAGTCTCATTCCATTTGGATTAACTTTTTGTCCCATAATTACTCCTTATTTCCTAGAACAACTTTAATGTGAGATGTTCTATTAGTGATTCTGTCAGCACCATGACCACGACCACGGAAGTATACTTTACGTACACTTGTTGGGCCTTGACCAAGGATGACTTCTGCTAAATACAAGTCATGAACGTTTAGTCCTTTATTGTTTTCAGCATTAGCACCAGCAGATTTAACAACTTTAAGTAAAATTGCTGCTGCTTCGTGAGGCATATTGCTTAAAATTGCAACTGCATCATCATAACTCTTTCCTCTTACTTGATCGATAACGATTTTTGCCTTTGTAGGAGATAAACGCACAAAACGTACACTAGCATAAGGACGAGTTTCTTTATTTTGCTCTATTTTTTCAGCTTTTTCTCTAATTCTCTTAGCCATAATTCACTCCTATTTAGCACTACCAGCACCTGGTGCAGTAGCTTCTTTTATTCTGTGGCCTTTAAATGTACGAGTTGGAGCGAATTCTCCTAACTTGTGACCAACCATATCGACAGTACAATATACAGGTATATGTTTTCTACCATTGTGAACAGCAATTGTATGTCCAACGAATTCAGGATAGATTGTGCTTGATCTTGACCAAGTCTTGATAGCTTTTTTCTCGCCTTTTTCGTTCATAGTCTTAATTCTAGACATCAATTTCTCTTCTACGAATGGAACTTTCTTTAAACTTCTACTCATAATAACTCCTACTAAGCATTAGCTCTCTTGACAATAAGTTTGTCAGAAGCCTTGTTATGCTTTCTTGTCTTGTATCCGTTAGCAGGTTTACCCCATGGAGTCATTGGACCAGCATGTCCAACTGGTGATTTACCTTCACCACCACCGTGTGGGTGATCAACTGGGTTCATGGCACTACCACGAACGGTAGGTCTAATACCCATGTGACGTTTACGTCCAGCCTTACCTAAAGATACAATTTCATTTTCTTCGTTGCCAATTTCACCGATAGTTGCACGGCAAATAGCAAACACTTTTCTCATTTCACCACTTGGCAAACGGATAGTAGCATAAGCGCCTTCCTTAGCCATAAGTTGTGCTGAAACACCAGCAGTTCTAACTAATTGTCCACCTTTTCCTGCTTGTAATTCAATGTTGTGAATCATTGAACCAAGTGGAATTTCAGACAATGGAAGTGTGTTACCTGGTTTAATTTCTGCTCCGACGCCTGACATAACAATGTCGCCAACATTTAAACCTTTTGGAGCGATAATGAATCTCTTTTCTCCATCAGCATATGTTAACAATGCAATGTATGCAGTTCTGTTTGGATCATATTGAATGCTATCAACTCTAGCAGCAATACCATCTTTATCACGTTTAAAGTCGATAACTCTATATTTACGTCTGTTAGCACCACCGATATTTCTAACAGTGATTTTACCTTGAGCATTACGTCCACCTGTTTTCTTAACAGTAGTAAGTAATGATTTAGGAGCAACAGCGTTCTTTGTTAATTCGTCATAAGTTTTGTATGTAACGAATCTACTACCTGCTGAAGTAGGTTTTTTAGTTCTAATAGCCATTTTCTACTCCTTTTAGTTCAAGCTATCGAAGAAAGCGATAGTTTTACTGTCAGCAGTAAGTTTTACAACTGCCTTCTTGTAGTCGCTTGTCTTTCCAACAACTTGACCGTTTCTTGTATTTCTTGTTCTAGTTTTACCTTTGCAGTTAACTGTGTTAACGCTGTCTACTTTAACTTCAAACAATTCTTCAACTGCTTTCTTGATTTCAACTTTGTTAGCAGATTTAGCAACTTTAAAAGTGTAAACCTTATTAGGAATGCCTGCGTATGATTTTTCAGTCATAATAGGCTCTAAGATAATTTCTTGCGCTTTCATTATACGTATGCCTCCTCTAATTTCTTAATTGCATCTTTAGTAAATACTAAATATTTGTTTTCAACGACTTGTTTAACATTGAGTAAACTAGCATCAACTGAGTTAACTGATTTAATGTTAGCAGTTGCTTTGATTACGTTGTCATTTTTACCATTAGTAACAATGATAGTTTTCTTATCAAGTCCGAAAACTTTTAAGAATTCGCTAGCAGCTTTAGTTTTGCTGTCAGCAAAATTGATTTCGTCAAGAACAACAACTTCACCTTGTCTAATCTTTTCACTCATTGCTGAAGCGAAAGCGATGTCTCTAGATTTCTTGTTAATTTTTTGACTGAAATCTCTTGGTTTTGGTGCGAAGACTACGCCACCACCAACGAATTGAGGAGCACTCTTTTCGTCGTGACGAGCATTACCTGTACCTTTTTGACGATATAATTTCTTTTTAGTGAGATTAACTTCACTACGAGTAAGTGTTGATTTAGTTCCTTGTCTAGCATTGTTATTCAATGCAACAACAACTTGGTGAATAAGAGCTTCTTTATATTCAGCACCGAACACTAAGTCGTTAAGTTCAACCGAACCAACTTCCTCTTTCTTCATATTATAAACTTTTAGTTTAGCCATAGTTTACTCCTTTAAGCCTTAACAGCAGACTTGATAGTAACTATGCTAGATTTAGCACCAGGGATTGCACCTTTAACTAAAATCAAATTTCTATCAGCATCTACTTTAACAACTCTAAGATTTTGGATAGTTACAGCGTCACAGCCATAATGTCCTGGCATCTTTTTGCCTTTGAATACTCTACTAGGTGTTGAGTTTGCACCCATAGAACCAACTTCTCTATGAACAGGTCCTACACCGTGAGTCATTTTAAGTCTTTGTTGATTCCAACGTTTGATAACACCTGTAAATCCGTGACCTTTGCTTGTTCCAGATACGTCAACCATATCTCCCTCAGCAAACATGTCAGCCTTTACTACTGAACCAACGCTAAATTTAGTTGTATCATCGTATTTGAATTCTTTTAAAATTCTCTTTGCTTCAACATTAGCCTTCTTGAAAGCGCCAGCAACGCATTTATTAACGTTCTTTGCTTTGATATCGCCGAAAGCTAATTGCACTGAGTTGTAACCATCAACTTCAGTTGTCTTAATTTGTGTGACATAACAAGGTCCTGCTTCAATAACTGTCACAGGTTCAACTTTTCCATCTTCTGTGAAGATTTGTGTCATACCAATTTTCTTACCTATAATCGCTTTTTCCACAGTATACCTCCTTATACTTTCACCTTAATGTCTACGCCGGCTGGAACATTCATCTTTAAGATTGTGTCTACAGCCTTAGCATTAGGTGCATATACATCAATTAATCTAAAATGTGTACGTGATTCAAATTGTTCTCTTGAATCTTTGTTTACGTGTACACTACGTAAAATTGTAACTACTTCCTTGTTTGTTGGAAGTGGAATAGGTCCAGAAACTTTACATCCAGACTTTGTAGCAGTATCAATGATACGAGCTACTACGTTTTCGATTAAACCTGTATCATAAGAAGCAAGTTTAATTCTTAACTTTGTTGTTGCCATAATTTTTTCTCCTTTTATAATTTTGTCAACCCTTTAACCAAGACCATAATTCGACATTTTATAACATCGTGCATTATAAATATTGAAAGTCTAAAAACAAGATCTAATAACATTTAATTACACGCGTATTACACCATGCCGTGTGTTAAGTACTGATTCTCAAAAATAAATCGAGCACATGGCTCACTATTTTTGCTTGGCATCCATACGGATTATGGTCAGCACAAATTCCCACTTGTTGTTGCGAACAAGTGCAACCTCATGCGTCTCTCCACATAGATCAGCAAATCAATAATACCAAACAACAATAACTTTGTCAATACTTTTTTTAAACTTTTTATAAAATATGACAATAATTTCGTGAGGTAAAACAAAAATAAAAAATAATCAAAAAGGTATTTACAAAATAAAAACAATGTGATAAAATATAAAAAACTTAAGGAGAAGACATGACTGAATTCAAAAAAAACTCTCTTAATAATATAGATTTAACAGACATTATAAAAAGCGATCATTACGTTAAAGACGACAACGTTGAAGATTATACATACACTTTATCTCAAATTTCAGAAATGTATATCGCTACTAGAAAAAAAGAAAAGGATCAAAAGTTTAAATATATTACACAAACTTCAAAAGTTGAAAAAATAGACTTGACTTACTTTTGTAAACAAATTTGCTTTGCTTTCCCAAATATAGAATTCAACGCTAAGAAACTTATGTTGGTATACGAAAAAATGTTAGAAGAGAATTGGCATATTTATGACTATCAAAAAGACGCAATTTTTCAAGCAGAAGCAAACAGTATAAGAACTCCTTTAGTAAATGATAATATAGCAAAAGCAATTATTAAAGAAATTGCTTTACAAAACAATTTAAATGCAGTTCTAGAGACAAACAACTAAAAAATGACTCAAATGAGTCATTTTTTTATGTGTTTAACGATATTTCTACGGATTCAACTTTAACTTCCGTCTCAATTGTTATTTTTTTAGTTGAATCTTTCGCTATACCTTTAGCCACCATATCTCGTTTAATTATGTTTGATACCACATCACCAACAACAATGGTTTCTTGATTACTTACAATTTTTGCATTATTTGTTATTTGTTCTCTTGCATTAACTTTGTTTCTATTATCTCTATTATATAAATAACTTGGTGTATAACCTTGCTGTTTAGATGTTTTAGTATTTTCTTCTTTTGTTGCTTTTGTTTTTGTTTCTTTTGTTTTTGTTTTGTTAGAAGTATTAGCACCTGATTTTTCTGCTTTTTTACCATTTTCGGCAGTTTTCTTTTTTTCAGCAGTATTCGCTTTATTTTGAGTCAAACTTTTAGTCGCACTATTTACCAAATTTTCTGTTTTTGTTTCTTTAGTTTCTTGAACTATTTTAGTATACAAATTTAATCCTGTAATGGTTTCAATCGCTGATATAACCTTACCAAAGGTTGAGTTTAAATTTTCATTTAAAACAATATTTCTTTTATGAATTTTTTCTGCTACCAATTTTTTTACATTAGAAAATTCTGCAATTATATCTTGTAGATTTTGATTATTGTCAACAGGCACAACATTAACAAAACTATCAATAAATCTTCCATCAATAAAATATCTAACTTTATTTTTATTTAACTTCATTAAGTCAAATTCGTTGATTGTTAAATTTTTTAATACTGACAATCTCTCTTCAGTGAATTCTTGTCTTGCCTTTTCGTCCAAATTACTTAAATTTGAGTTAATTGAATTGTCAATAACTTCATTTAAAGTTTTCACGAAATTAGGTTTATTTATTTGTAAACTTTCATTATGTTCAATAAAGGCCTTTTTAATATCAGCTTCTACTCCTGATTTTAAACTAGGATAACGATTGAGAATTTCTAAAATATTATCAGTGTATTCAGCTTCAAGAGTTTCAATTAAATCTTCTTTCTTCAATAGTTCGGTATTTGCTTTAACTAAATATTTAAATCTTCTTACTAATCCAAAATATTTTTGAAGAGTAGCCTCGTCACAATCTAAAATATTTAATTGTTTTCCACCAAAGTCAGAAATATGCCATTTCCTATAAACTAGGTTTCTATCAATTTCCCCACTTGTGGTAATCGCATCAAGCACATACTCATTAATATTACTATAAATTCCACTATTTAATTTAAAATTCGCTTCGAAGTTTATTTTCTCAAGTAGAGACAATGTCGCTTTATCATTTTCAAAAGTAATAGCAAAAGTTATAGGCTTATCTAATATTAGTTCGCCTTGAAATATTTCAATGTTATCAATTTTTTCAACTAGGAATTTAGGCATAGCGATTAATTCTTTTTCAATCTCTTTATCAACGATATATTCGCCAACCTCATCAAAGTCTCCAAGCATACAGCCAAGCACAACATGACGAAAATTATTAAACTTTGCTTGTTCTATTTCTATAGGATTTTCAATATATCCATTTAAACTTCCATTTAATTTGTACCTAGCCATAATTTCTCCTTACTAGATTATAGCACAAAGTTAATTTTTAATCAATTGTTTATTAAATAATAAGATTGATATATTGAAATTCAAACAAAATCAAAAATTTTGAAATAAAGTTAATTTTTGATACAAAAAAACACAATCATTTAGATTGTGTTTTTTAAAATTATCCAACACGATGTAAGTTTCTATACATCCATGGATTAAGTACTTGTCTATAGCCAGAATCATGAGTACCATTAAAGTAATATTCATAAACTATTCTATCGGTTAAATAATCGGTTATAGTTAATGAGTCACCATGACTTGTTCTATATTCTCCAAGATCTATCTCGCAATAGTCTCCATATTCATATAAATTATTTCCATAGTCTGACACATCAGGTACAGTGTTAGCAGGAGTACCTGCTGGATAAGTTTCCTTATATAGCCAATTATAGATATTTGCAAATTGAATATCTGTTAATTTGGTACCCATAAATACACAACGTTCTATCAACCTCAATGTTGATGGAATAACAACAGTTCCTGTTAATAGACAAGAATCTACATGTGTATAATCCATTTCAAAAGCACCTTGTCTTAAAGTAATTATAGAATCACCCAAATCAAGCGAAGTCAAACCTACACAATTTTTAAACGCCCAAGAACCTACTTCAGTAACTTTGTTTAAATCAAGAGCACCTGCAATACCTGAATTTTCAAAAGCACATGCTCCAATGCTGACAACATTATTAGAAAATGACACACCTGAGTTCGCAGTTGTACCAGCAGCTAATGTAGTTAAATGACTACAGTATTTGAACATGTCTTTATCTACAAAAGTCAATGAATTTGGTAATTTAACGCTTGTCAATGTATTTGTTTGTTCTTCTTCTTGTGTTGCGCCTGTATATGACATTCTAAACATACTTGCAGTATTAGTAACATTGGCCATATCCCAATTACTTAAATCAACACTTGTTAATGAAGCACATCTAGCAAACATAGCATTCATATTTGTTACTTTATCAACTCTCCAAGTTGGTAGACTTAAATTTGCACTAGTTAATGCATAACAACTATCGAACATACTTGACATATCTCTAGCTTCATTATTAGAAGTTAAACCATTAAGTAATGAAGTAATACTTTGATTTAGTGAATTGCAATTCTCAAACATCATTGAGAAATCTCTGTTGTTCTCTACATCTAAAGAACCACCAATATTAGTTAACATTTGACAATTATAGAACATAGCTCTTGTTGATCTAACTTGACTATTTATTTGACCAAGGTTGATACTAGTACTTAAGTTATTTGCAAACATTCCTGTTGCTATATCTAGATTATTTAAATTTTTATCACTCAAATCAAATTGACAACAAGGCATATAAGCAAACATACCTTTAGCATTTCTCAATCTGTCAGTATAAAAATTAGTCATATCTAATTCTGTACATGTTAACAAGCAATTTGGCAATAATGCAGGTAAGAAAATTTCAGGACTTACTTGAACACCTGTTTTATTTCCATACATTGTGGCTTCAATTGTCTTTTTATTTAAAGCTGCATCAACTATTTGTTCACTAGATGGTAAATCTATAGAATTACCACCCACTCTGTATGAACCATTGTTGGTTCCAGACGTGTTAGCACAAAACAACAAACTGCTGTCACTAGGAGCAAAGATAGGCGAATCAGAAACTAAATAAACTTCAACCCCTGTTGTACCTAAAGTGGTAGCTGCCTCTTGTCCTGCGACACCTGCTACAACTTGTAAAGCCTGTTGTGAAATAGTACTAGGTTTAACTACTACAGAAATATTCGTACCATTTAATTTACCAAGTTCGTATGCTCCTGTCATATTTTCTGGAGCATTGAATGCTACTTTTGTAAACACAGCAGGACTCACCGTAACTTGGCTTCCTGCTTGCATTGACAAAGCAATACTAGCCAAAGTTGAAACTTCACTAGCCCAATTATTAGGTAAATATACTGGGGCCAATTTTTGTAATTCTGAATATGCTATTTGTTTATTTGTTTCAGCTTGAGCAGCACTTACAGTTGCACTTGGAGTAACAGATAAATTGGCTTGTTGAATAGCAGCGACATCAACGTAAGCATACTTGTCACCAAATAATTCATCTTGTGTTGCGTTTACATCAATTACTTTATTATATTGTAAACTAACAGGAGTTCCATTATTTAATTTTCCTAATACACCTACTGTACTAGAAACATCACTTCCTGTCAATTGTCCATTACTACCAACTAAATAAGTATTTGTTCCGTTTGTTGCATAAGTATTTCCGTTAGCAACAAAGAATCCATAATTGTTTTTACCACCAAGAATGTCATAATCACTACTGATATATGCTAGATAATATGCAGGGACACTACTATCAGTTAATTTTAAATCAATTTTTACATTGACCGTATCTCCTGGCATTAAATTGTTTTTGACATCAGTGCTATTTCTTTGTGCTGTTAATAGAATTTTTGTTCCATTAGTCGTGTTAGTATCAATAGCGAGTTCACCAAAAGAAAATTTTCCTTTTATTTCTACACGAGATGTAAAATATGCATACGCACCTGCTATACCAGCTATCGTAGAAAACAAAAACGCAAATATTATTACTAAAATTATCTTTTTATTATATTTTTGTTTAACCATATTTTATCCTCCTTCTTTTAATTTAAGCCATTTAACAAAGTGTATATTGAAGCACTCATACTTAAATTTGCTTGTTGTATTGCACATACACTACATTCTATTGTTTCATCACCACTAACTTGATCTTGTGTTAACGAAGCATCGATTAAAACCGGTATTTGGATACTATGTACTGCCGAACTAGAAATTGAACCTGCAAACACACTTGGATTTGTAATTTCTGTAAATGCCCAAGTTGTTTGATTTATCTCATAAACCTTCTCACCATCGGTAGCGTATAATTTATTATTTGCCTCGAAGAAAGCATCGCAATCATTTGGTAAACTTAATACATTTGAATTAGATTTTGGAAAAATTAAATAGTACGCATCTTCACTATCATCTCTTAATTTTACATTTATATTAATTAGAACCGTATCCCCTGGCAATGCCTTAGCATTTGTTATACCATTAATAGTAAATGTCATTGATGTCTTATTATCTGATGTTGTATCTAATTCTATAATACCGAAAGATACATTATCTCCCATAATATATCTTGCTGTAAAATAAGCATACACCCCAGCAAAAATAAGCACAGATATTAAAAATAATGACAATATTAAAAATATGTAACCTTTATTTTTCGTTTTTGCTTTCATTTTCCACCCCTATTTGTTAACAAAACACTATTTATATTTTGTACAAATTTTTTAATTTTATTTAGCTAAAACTTTCTAGTTACTGCTATTGTAAAACAATATTAACACATTAGTCAACTAAATTTTACAAAAACTTACATAAAATTTAGTTTTATTTTTTAAAAAAAACTTATTAAAAAATCACATCAAAAATGATGTGTCTTTATTCGTTTGATTCTGATAATTTTTTCTGCTGGTCAGCAAGTGTCAACGCTTCAATCATTTCATCAAGGTCGCCATCCATAAAGGCATCTATATTAAATAAACTTAATCCTATTCTATGGTCGGTAACTCTGCCTTGAGGGAAGTTGTAGGTTCTAATTCTTTCACTTCTGTCACCCGTTCCAATTTGGCTCTTTCTATTTGCACTATATTCAGCAGCATTTTGTTGTTGATAATAGTCATACAATTTAGAACGAAGCATTGCAAATGCTTTTTCCTTGTTTTGAGTTTGACTTCTTTCGTCTTGACAACTGACAACTATTCCCGTAGGGAAGTGAGTGATTCTAATTGCTGATTCAGTCTTATTTACTTTTTGACCACCTGCACCACTACTTCTAAATAAGTCTACACGAATATCTTTCTCGTCAATCTCAACTTCAGTGTCTTCCATTTCAGGTAAGATTGCAACGGTTGCAGTAGAAGTATGCACTCTTCCTTGGCTCTCAGTTTCTGGAACACGTTGCACTCTATGCACGCCTGACTCAAATTTGAATTTAGCGTACGCATTCTTACCTGTAATCATAGCTTGAACTTCTTTTACTCCACCGAGTTCAGTTTCTTCAATGTTTAAAATCTCCAACTTAAAACGATGGCTATCACAATACATTTGATACATTCTAAGAAGGCTATGTGCAAATAAAGCACTTTCTTCTCCACCTGCTCCACCACGAATTTCAAGAATAACGTTCTTTGTATCGTTCTCATCTTTTGGAAGTAGTAAAAGTTTTAACTTTTCTTCACTTTCTTCTAGCGCTTTAGTTAAGCGTGAAATTTCTTCATTTAACATTTCTTTCATCTCGGTATCAGTTTCAAGTTCGACCATAGATTTAGCGTCTGTCAATTCTTTATTCATCTTTTCGTAAGAATCATATTCTTCCATTAAAGGTTGTAAAGAAGAATGCTCTTTGACTTTACCTTGCCAAGTCTTAACATCTGCAATAATGTCTGGATTAGCAATATCTAAAGTCAATGCATCAAACTTTTCTTTAATTGCTTTTAATTTCTCTATCATAGTTCCTCCTTATTCTAAATATCATAACTCTATCATGACCACCATAGTCTTTAAGACAGTCAATAAATTCACAGTCATTAAAAAGGGATAAAATCATATCTTTTTGTTCGTCGCCAATTTCCATAATAATTAGGCCATCATCAGTTAAAAATTTTCGTAAATTTTCATGAATAATGTTATAAAATTTTAGTCCTAACATTCCACCATCTAAAGCAATTAACGGATCATTATCTTTCACTTCTACATCAAGTTCCTTTATTTCATCGCTATCAATATATGGTGGATTTGTTAGTATTAAATCATACTTGTCCGTTAGATTTTTAAACATATCGCTTTCTAAAAACTCAATTTCAACATTATTTTTTAATGAATTTCTTTTTGCTACAGCAAGCGCCTTTTTAGAGATGTCAACAGCAGTAACATTCGCATTTACATTTTTCTTAACAGCAATAGCGATACAACCACTACCTGTACACAAATCTAAAACTTTTAGGTAATTATTGTCTTTTATTTCCTTAATAGCACGCTCAACTAAAATTTCAGTGTCTTTTCTTGGAGTTAAAACATCTTCATTTACTTCTAATTCTAATCCGTAAAAGTATGCCTTATTTAAAATCTTGTCAATCGGTTTTCCGGTTAACCTAATCTTAACGAGTTCTCTTATTTTTTCTTCGTCTTGTTTTGTGACATTATCAATCAAAGTTAGTTCAGTAACTTTAACACCTAAAATTTCACTGATAATAAAGTCGGCGTCTATATCATCTATTGAACTTTCGTTTAACTTATTCTTTAATTCACGACGTAAATCTAATAATTTCATAATTTCCCTTAAAAACAAAAAAATGCGCACCTATTTTGTATGCAAAAAAACAGGCACGCATTATTGCTATGTTCTATTATATTTCTTGTTAAATTTATCTACACGTCCTTCAGTATCAACTAATTTTTGTTGACCAGTGAAGAAAGGATGACATTTATCACAAACTTCAAGTTTAATAACGTCTCCTGCTTTAACTCCTGCCTTTGCTGTCTTACCATCGAATTCAGCACCACAAGCACAAACAAATTTAACATCTACATAATTTGGTTGAATATCTTTCTACATGTTGTAAACTCCTCTTTGAATTTTTTCGTTAGTTATTATAGAACAAAATTTAAAGTTTGTCAACCACTTAATTATAGAATTTTAATTGAAAATACATTTCTTGTTTTATATATAAAAAAATTCGGTAAAGAAAAACATACCGAATTTAATTTATTATCGTATTTTTAACCTTGTGTAATATTAGTTAAAAGAATTATTACTCCTAAATGTTAAAGATTAGCATTCTAAATCTAACATAAAATGCTTCTTAATAAGTACATCTTCTAATAAAGTCATCTTAACCTCTCTATAATATTATATAACACAAAAACTAAATAATTATCAACTTAAATTGTCAATTTTTAATAAGCCCTTAGCGACTTCGTTAATATCACCTGCTCCTACGAAAGCGATTTTTGAGTTTGTTGCTAAATTAGGAAGTATCGTATCTACACTATCGGCATATTTAATGTTACACCCTTTTTCTTTAAGCATTAAATATAGTTCGTATGCGCTTATTCCATCATTTTTTGTTTCTCTCGCAGGATACTCTTTGAAAATTATAACGTTATCTATGCCAGATAAAACTTCAATAAACTCTTTCAATAAATATTTAGTTCTAGAGAAAGTGTGTGGCTGGAACACTATTTGACCTTTACCAAAACCACTCAAAAACGACTTTATTTCTGTTGGATGATGGGCATAATCAATAAATACTTCGCTTCCATTAAATTCTCCTATTTTTTCTTGCCTACGAGGTATGCCTCTAAATGTCTTTATTGCTTTTAGTATATTTTCTTCTTTTACTCCTAGATCTAGACAAACTCGAAATGCGATTGCAATATTTTCTTGATTATAGTTGCCTTTTAGGTGTGTAGTAAACTTTCTATCTGGCTTTATAAAGTTGATTTTCTTGTATTTCTTTAAATATTTCGTAGATTCGTTATCGCCAACGAACCTTAATCCTGCTCGTTTTAAGAACAGCCAAAAGTCGTTCCTTAATTCGAACATACTAGTATAGCAGTCCATATGGTCTTTTTCGACATTGGTTACCACTGCAATATCAGGATAAAGCGACAAGAAACTTTTGTTATATTCACACGCTTCAACAACCAAAATATCGTCAGTAATATCAAATCTAGGAAATTCGACATCTGCCCCGATATGACACGATACTTTAATTCCATTTTCTCTTAAAATATGATAGATCAAACTACTTGTCGTGCTTTTGCCATGTGTGCCAGCAACTGCAACTAATGTTTTAAATTTACTACAAAGCCATGATAGGATCTCTGCTCTGTCTATGATCTTAATATTCTTATCTTTAAAATATTTTATGTATTCATTGTCGTCTTTTATCGCAGCAGTCTTTACCACGACATCTACATCACAAAAATCCTTCCTAAATTCACTAGTAATCTTCGCTCCTTTTTCTTCTAATTTTTTGGTATAAGAATTAGGACGAATATCATAACCATAAACTTTTACACCAAGTTCACAAAACATATGTGCAATTTGATGCATACTAACTCCACCAATACCCAAGAACAAAATTGAATTAATTTCTAACTTCATTTTTCCTCCATTGTAATTTATATGATTTTCTTCTTCTCTTCGTCATAAAATTTAGTTTTCATATTGACAAATTAAAGATATGATTTATACTCTTAATAAAAGGAAAAATATATGGACGACGAAGTGTTAATGGAATTAAATAATTCTTTTAAAGAAATCGATAAAAAAGTAGACTATATCAATAAAAATCGTTACATTTGTGACGAACTTATACGTGAAAAAAATAGTCACATTGATATTGACTTTGTTAAACAAAGTGAATTGATAGAAAATAATCCTATCAAAGAATTAAAAGGAATTCATATAAACAATGCAGGTTATAAAGTATTAACACTTGAACCATATTTCCCTTATGAATTGTTAAAAATTTATAAAAATGATAATGAATTTGAAACTGGTATAGATTACTATGCTGATGAACTCGATGAATTCAAAGATCAACTAGTTAATTTTAAATCAAAATGTTCATTACTAATTAGATGCTATGATGAAAATCAAAAACTAAATAATGAATTTATTTATAAAACACCCAGTCATTTAAAAGCGTTGAATTTCGCTTTACAAAGAGCTAGGCATGACAGGAGAAAAAGTTTATCACCTAACAGACATCCACATGAACTTACAGATGAATTTATTTGTTTTTTAAATGGACTTATAACAGTTAAAAGTTATGAAGAATTTGGACCATTTATGGGATTAGGCGAATATCGTTACACTGCAGAAACAGGTGAACACATGAATGTTGAAATAGAAGGCGCAAAGTTTAAAACAACTGATTCTAGTAGAGTAAAACGAGAAATGAATGACCTTATTGATGAATTTAATCATTCAAAATTGCATCCTATTCTTAAAGCCTTAATTTTCAAAGTTAAATTTGTAAAAATACATCCTTTCTATGACGGCAATGGAAGAACTTCAAGAATTTTATTAAATTATATGCTTGTACGAGAGGGATACCCAACAATTACTATAAAAAATAATCAAAAAGAAAAATATTTTGAAATGTTAGAAAACGCTATCGTTTACGAAGACTTTTCTGGATTAATCAACTTCGTTAAAGATGCTCTAAATACAAGATGTGATAAATACATAGAACTAATAAATGAAAATATGCAACAAAATAATATATAGATAAAAATAAGCAAAGGTACTAAAAACATTTGCTTATTTTTTTTTAATTTTGTAAAATGATAATAACTACTAAGTAGTTAATCTAAAAAGGGGAAGGTGACTAACTTGAATATTACAGACGTTAGAATTAGACTAGTTAGCAAAGATGATAGCAAGTTGAAAGCCGTAGCTTCTTTTACAATTGACGAAGTGTTTGCAGTACACGACGTTAAAGTTGTTGAAGGAAACAATGGTTTATTCATACAAATGCCATCTAAGCAAAAGCCAACAGGTGAACACAGAGATATTGCTCACCCATTGAACACTGAAACTAGAGATCAAATCAGCTCTGCTGTTCTTGCTGCTTACGAAAAAGAAAAAGCTAATCAAGAATAGTAAAAATCCACGATTACGTGGATTTTTTGTTGCTGGTTAGTGTATAAAAATTTGCTACATTAACAAAAAACACACTATATTGACCTTTAAGGTTATAGTGTGTTTTTTATTTATAATGATTGTAAGAAACTTAATCTTATTCCATTATTAGAATACCAAATACCATCTTCACCATTTACAGAGAATGTAAGAGTTTTAGTTGAAGTGTTGTCAGACTTTAATAATTGACTTTGTCCCCAATACAACTCAAAGCTTCCGGTAAATGTTGAACTTGAGTTAAATTCAGTAGTGGTCTTTACAAATGAAGAATCTGCATTGTCATCATAAGTATAACTAACATCTGTCCAGAAGAACCAATTACCTATTCCAAAAGAATACTTGATATCGCTAGGCAAATCTTTAGAATTAACTACTACACTTTGCATTTTTCCGTGAAATGCATTAGGAATATATAAGTTAAATCCTCTATCAAGGTCGCTATCAACTGAACTAGCATCATATGTTAAATCAAAGTTTGATTTATCTTTTGAGTCATAAAAATCAGTCCATGCCTCACGATATTTAGTTCCTAATCCTGCAATTGTAGAATCAATTGTTGAATTTCTCAAAACAGCGCCGTTAGGGAAGACAAGAACAATAAGTGAGCTTCTAGTTGAATTATCTAAACCTACAATATTTGAAACTGCTTCAATGTTTTCAATCGAACCTAACCTAAAGTCTACAACAAATCCTGCAACATAGTTACGGCCCGAAATTGTAACTTTTTCGATACTAGCACCATTTATTTTCCCAATCAGAACTTCGTTAATTGATGCAAGAGAACTATTCATTTCAACTGCTAAACCTGCAACAATATTCCCTTTTAAGTTAGATGAAATTACAACTTTATCTACAGTAGCACTATTAACAACAGCGACACCAGCAACTTTATAATTCTTATCGATTAATTTTGAATTATCATCGCCTAAATAACCGATATTTGTAATATATACATAAACATTTTGAATATCTTTATCGTCGGTAGCAGATTTTTCTGTACCATTACCATTGTTAACCACACATATTCCACCAATGTACACCATTCCTGACAAAGCGTTATCTCCATCTTGAGCAACAATCTTATCTCCTGTAATTGTAACATTTTTAATTAATCCATTGTTTTGTGCTGTTACTCCAGCGATACTAATTGAACCATTCAATTTTTTAGCTTCAACATTAACTGTTGCATTTACATTATTTATTGTACCATTATTTAAAGCAACCAAACCTGCCACTTTAGAATATGGAATGTTTTTATTGTAATTTACATTTACTTCTGCTTGGATATTTGTAATTGTACCAGCATTTTCAGCTACAACACCTGCAACAAAATAACTACCATAAATAGTACCTGAAACACTAGAATTTGCTAAAACTGAAGACTCATTTAACAATCCTACAAGACCACCTATGTAACCAATATTATTTTCACTTGTACAATTCAATGACGAAACACTACAATTATTTATAGTAGTGTTTTCAGCAATAGCGACAAGTCCACCAAAATAATCTGATGTTAAATTTATATCGCAATCAAAACTAATATTTATATTATTAATTTGACAACCTATTTGTTGGTCAGTTGAGTTAGTACTTCCAGCAAAACCACCTATATATTTTGCATTTGCAGATATACCTGTTATTACTATGTTCATATTTTGTATAAAGCAATTATCTATAGTTTTAAATAAACCTACATAATCACCGTTTGCATTTTTTAAATTAATTGTAATAGTGTGATTATTTCCCTCTAATGTACAACCCTTTAATACGGAAGGAATCCAATCTTTTGCTTCAATGTTTATATCAGCAATAATTTCAAAATTTTTATTTTCTTGAGTACCTGCCAAATAGTCAAACGTATTAAAGTCGTAAATTTTTATAAATTCACTATTGTTTTCAAGTAAATAATCAGTAGGATTATTAAGGTTATAATTTAACATTTTGAGTTTAGGTAATTCAGTATCACTAAATTCCCAAATATTAGTCATATCCCAATAAGTTTTTGTTCCATTTTTTAAAGAATAATAGACAAAATTATTAAGATTTGAATTTGCATAGTCTATCGCATCTTCAATAGAAGCAAACGCTTGAATCATGAATAAATTTTCATCAAAGAATGCTGGGATAGTGTTATCGTCACTACCTCTAAACAATTCGCCGTCAAAAGTTTTTACAATACTTTCGTCGGTTAAGTCACTAGAAATAACCAAGTTTCCAATCAAGTAACGTTTATTGTTAGCATTTATTCTATCAAATTCACTATCTTCTCTAATTTCGCCAATGAATGCACCAAATTTATTGTCATCACAAGTGGTATTCGCTAAACTTTCTCTAATACTACCATTTTCCTGTGATATGCTAAATAAACCAGCAAAACCACCAATGGTATTGTTAGAAATATCGCTTTCGTTAAGGAAAACTATTTCAGTGTTTTCAACCGAACTTGTTTCAACAAGCGCTTTGTTAACATGACCGAAAAGTCCACCAATCGTTTCACTCATATCTCGATTTACTGAAATTTTGCTATCTGTTACATAAACATTTGAGGCATTTCCATTAATTAAACCTGACACACCACCAATAGTAGCTCCGGCCTTTTGGTTCGTTATTGTTAAATTAGAAACTTTAATATTTTTGATAGTTCCGTCAATTTTTCCAGCCAATGCGCCTACATAATCAGAATTACCCGACAAAACAAAATTATCAAGAATTAAATCATGTACATTTCCACCAGAAGTAATGGTTGAGAAAAGTCCTAGATTTGTTTGAACAAGATTACCATTTAAGTTGCTAATTGTATGTCCATTTCCATTAAAGTTTCCAGAGAAACTACTTAAAACACCGAAATCACTCGTTAAAACAATATCACTAAGAAGATTATAATAGCCGTCAGCCTTGTATCCGTTAGCAACCTTTTTTAATTGTCTTTCATTTTTAATAATGTAAGGGTGTTCGATAGAGCCGTCACCGATATGAAGTTTTACATTGAGAGTTTTAAAGTTTTTGTTAGATGTAGAAATAACAAGGTCAACATCTCCACCAAGACTAGCCACTACATAGCAGTTTCCTTCTTCGTCAAAACTTAAATATTCACTTGCTTCACCTTTTACTGAATAATCAATAGTTGTTGCATTAAGTTTATAAGGCTTGGTGATTACTAAGCCCAATTCTTCTACTGAAAAAGTATCAGTAGTGTTAACAAAAATCTCACGAACGTTAAGAGCGATAACTTCATCATTTCTTAAGAAATAATAAGTTGTAAGCCCTAAACATAACACAACTATAATCGAAATTAAAAAGACTAAAAATTTCTTCATAAACTATTTTCCCTTTAGTTTTTCATTATTATATCTCAAATTTTCACTTTGTCAATACCCAATTTTATATTAACAAACCACTAATAACTATTATCTATTCTTATTTTTTAAAACAAGATAGACA
>JAZRUZ010000037.1:0-18767 GCA_045598895.1 Candidatus Onthoplasma sp.
AGTTCTCTCCGGCAAAGTTGAACAGTTTAATTGCGGAAATGATTGCAAAAGGTAACGAAGAAGAATAGTTTAAATTTTGGACAATATTTCTTTAAGCATATAAAATGATCCGCAAATTATTGTTAATTTATTATCATTAAATTTTTTAATAAATATGTCTTTTTCTTTTTCAGTTAGAATTCGATTAGCCAATTTTAGTATGTAATTAACTGAATCTTTAGTTTCTATATCTTCATAACTTAATTCTGATTTCTTGTCTTCTATCTTATCAACTAAGCATCTTTCATCATCATTTTCACTATCAAAAATCGGACTATCTAGTCTAAACATTTCATTTCCTCTAATCGATATTTTGAAACACCTATAAATTTTAGATCTTATACTTTTAAAAGCATAAGTTGAAAATTTTGTGTCTTTTGTAAAATCAAAGTTATCAATAGAATTTAGTAAAGCAATTTGTCCAACACTCCTTAAATCTTCTCTATCCTGTAAAAAAGGATAAGATTTTAGAACATATGAAATTAGGCCTTGATTATTCAAAACCAACCAATCACGAGCACTTTTATCACCAGATCGAGCCAATTTTAGATATTTTAAATTTTCTTCGTTTTTTGACATAATTCCTCTTTTGTTTAATTATAATTTTATAATAACAACTTTTTACAAAAAAAATGGAGAACGCTAGGTCCTCCACCATCCAAAAAGGATGAAAGCATTTAGGTGGCAGTTTGGCCTATAAGCCGAGTTCTGTATTAGATAATCATCTATCTAGTTTATGAATTGCTTCATACTTCTAGCGGTACTTTTAATGTTCTAGCGAGCAACCTTAACGAACATTTTAACCTTGCCTCAGGTGGGGTTTGCATGGACCAAGATTGTCGCCAATCCTGCGGTGAGCTCTTGCCTCGCCTTTTCATCCTTACTTTACCGTTTAGGGGTACAGCGGTAATTTTCTGTTGCACTTTCCTTCGAGTCGCCTCGACTTGCCGTTAGCAAGCACCCTGCTCTGTGAGGCTCGGACTTTCCTCAAATTATGCTTCACGCATAACTTGCGATTATCTGACCAAGCTGACGCTATTATTCTAACATATATTCAAACTTTGTCAATACCCTTTTTAAAAATTTTATATATAATTTTGACAAAGTTTGTTAGGGGTCCCTATAAAACACTCGTTTTATGGGGAAAAGGAGCAATCGCTAATAGGTTAAATCAACAAGTTTACGAAGTTGATTAACTTAAAAGCGTATTGCGACGCTGTCAATACCCTTTTTAAAAATTTTATATATAATTTTGACAAAGTTTGTTAGGGGTCCCTATAAAACACTCGTTTTATGGGGAAAAGGAGCGACTGATTTTCCTAATATTAATAAAAATAGAGTTGATCGAAATAAAATCAAGTTAAATCAAATATCTAATATTAAAATAAATAGTTACATATACTAAATTAATGAAAATTTTAACAAAAGGGCTGATTTTTTTAATAATTTTTACTTTTTTACTAGCCGGAGTGAAACTAGTAGAATATTCTATGCACCCTATTAAATTTAGCGATATTATTATTAAATATTGTGATATTTACGATTTAGAACCTAGTTTGGTCGCTAGTTTAATAAATGTCGAAAGTTCATACAATCAGCATGCCATATCAAATAAACAGGCCTTAGGCCTAATGCAATTAAAATTAGACACAGCGAACTATATTTCTAACATAACTTTAACAAAAAACGATCTTTTAGACGCTGAAACGAACATAGAATATGGCTGTAAGTATTTAAGGTATCTATTTAATAAATTTGATAATACAGATGCAGTGTTGGCATCGTACAATGCAGGAGAAACAAGAGTACGTAGTTGGCTAAAATCTCACGATTATTCAAAAAATGGTGTAACTTTAGATTGCATACCATACAAAGAAACTAGAAATTATGTAGAAAAAATTCACAAAAATTTAAAATTTTACTCTCGTGTATATCACTAATTTAAATAATTGTACTTACTCTTAAATTTTTTAATTGGACTAACTTTTGGAAGAAGTGAAATTGTAATTGCGATGACTAAAACAACCACCATAATTCCACTTAATACCCCACTAACTACATACAGATATTGCACGATGAAAGCATAGCCTAAATTAGATATAAGTAAATTTAATAATACAATAAAAATTGATACAAAAATAGATTTGTTTTGACTAATTAATTTTTGTGCATTAAAACTGCAAATTATCAGAGTTGAGAACAGAGCAAGAATAAGTGTAAAGAAATAGACATAATAGAAAACAGGTCCTAAATTGGCGCTTAGTTCTAGCATTGGCATATCAGTTATAAAAGTGTTGCTAGCGAAGACTAAAATATTGATTAGAATAATAAAACAAATAGTAAGGATTACGAAGAGCCTACCTTTAACCTTTAATTTTGTTTCAAAAATCATAGGAAGTGCCGCAATAAAGTTATTTACTCCAAAAAGTAATCCATAACTAATTGCAATTAAATTAGTCTGTTTTACAATAGGCAAATTGATATTTGCCGGAGTTATATTTTTAAGACCATTTATAACGATGACAGCAATCATAATTGGAATAATTATATTAGAAACAGCACGAATGCTGTCAATTCCCCTTAAAATCAAAACAAAACAAATAATAGATAAAATTAAACTAGGTAATTTAAAGCCTATCCTTAAAAATTTTAAAAACAAATAGTCGGCACCTGCAAGCATTCCAGCACTTGTTATTGTAAAATTTATAAATAAAATAATTCTAAGTAGAACTTCAAGTTTACCGAAAATCTTCTTAGTAAACTCATTATACGAGTTTAAACTTAATTTATTTGAAATGTATTGAATAACCAAAAACAAATAAATGTAAAGTAGTCCAAAAGCAATTAATCCTAAAAGTGAAGCCCTTCCAAAACTGAAAAAGAAGACGCTAATTTCCTTACCAGAAGCAAAGCCAACCCCAATGATAGCGCCTAAAATTAAAAAATAGTCCACCATAGTGGACCATAATTTATTTCCACTTTTCATACTTACTATATGAAAAGTAAACTTATATTTATTACTTAAACATTATAATTCTTCCACAATGCTCGCAAGGTAACATTTTCTTCTCTTTTAACTTTTCAATAAAGTTTAAAGGAAGTTCGACCTTACAACCACCACAGAAGTCACCTTCGATATTTACAAATACAGGAAAAATACCTTTTTCTTTCATTTCTTTATATTTTTCGTATTTGTCAGTATCTTTAATGCTTGGCTCAAGCGCCTTTATTTGCTTTTCTATTTCTTGAATTTTTGGATTTAACTTTTCTCTCTCTTCTTCAATCTTTTGTTTGCAAATGATAGAACGTTTTTTTGCTTCAGTGAGTTTGCCTGAAAGTTCGTTTGTTTTTCTAACAATTTCTTCAGCACGTCTAACTAAATCTTCAACGTGCCTATTTTCCTCACTAATTTCACCAACTAAAGAATTTACATTATTTAATAAAATTCCTGCGTTTTCGAGATTAATTGTTGCAGTATTTTGTTTTTTCAAAATATCGCTTTCTCCTTTAACTTTTGAGAAAGTATTTTGTGCTTTTTCGTATGATCTGATAATATCACCAGCCTGCTTGTCTAATTGTTCGAAAAGTTCCCTGCCTTCTTGCAACATTTGACGATATTTTTTATATTCCATACTAGCAGGAGATTTATCAGTTTCTCTATTAAGCAAACGGATTTGCCTATCTAATTTTTGAATTTCTAAAATAGTTTTCATTATTTTCTACCTCTACTTTCCTCTGTATCATCATCGACTATATCGTCACGCAAACGCTTTAATTTTGAAGGATGACGAAGTTTTCTAAGCGCCTTTGCTTCAATTTGTCTAATACGCTCACGAGTTACAGAGAATTCTCGACCAACTTCTTCTAGTGTCCTTGGGTGCGCATCGTCTAAACCATAACGTAATCTAATAACTTTTTGCTCTCTTGGTGTCAAAGATTCAAGTACACCCATCAATGCCTCTTTCATCATATTTTGTTGGGCAATTTCATGTGGAGAAAGTGCATTCTCATCAGGAATTAAGTCGCCGATTTTACTATCTTCTTCATGACCCATTTTACTCTCTAAGGAGATAGGATCTTGACTTATACGTTGTACTTCAACAACTTTTTCTACAGTAGTACCTAACTTTGCTGCAATTTCTTCAAGAGTTGGATCTCTTCCTAATTCTTGAAGTAACTCTCTAACTGCCTTGTTTTGTTTCAAAATCGTTTCAACCATGTGAACAGGCACACGCATTAGTCTAGATTGATCGGAAATAGCACGTGTAATGCTTTGTCTAATCCACCATGTACCATAAGTTGAAAATTTGAAGCCTTTTGAGTAGTCGAACTTTTCAACGGCCTTCATAAGACCTAAGTTTCCTTCTTGAATTAAATCAAGAAAAGACAAACCATATTTATTTTGATAGTGTTTTGCAATACTAACTACCAAACGAGAGTTAGCCTCAATTAAGCGTTGTCTTGCCTGCAAATCATGATTTTCGATCCAACGTTTACTATATTCCATCTCTTCCTCAGGAGTAAGCAGTGGAATATCACCTATCTGTTTTAAATACATTTTTACAGGATCATTTTGATTTATTTGGCTAACTATATTGTCGAACTCTTTTTCATCAATAACCTCTTCATGGGTCGATTCAGTAATAGTTATGCCATTAGCACGTAAAATATCTTTAATTTTACTTATATCTTCAAGGTCAACATCTTCAAACTTGTTTATTATTTTACTACTCAATCTTTCTTCAGAAATAACCTTTTGATGATTTTGCTTAAATACTTCTAATAACTTATTTGATACTTCTTCTACATTAATCATTTTCTTTCTCCTTCTTTAGCATTTTTCTTACGTAATAGATTAAATAATCGTCAAATGAAATTCTAGCCTTTGGATTGTATTTTTCTATTGCTTTAATTAAGCCAATATTAGCGTCACTCACACAATCTTCGATAGTAAGTTCATCATCAGCAGTTGACTTTCTTACATAATTTTTTTTCGCTTTGTTGTAATAGAAAATAGCCATAGTTAAAACTTCTTCTAGATATGAATTTATTATATCTTTCTTAATTTTTTCGTCTTTAGTTTCATAATAATTGACTAGACTTTCTCTAATTTTATTTTTAGGTAATTTTTTTAATTTTTTAACATCTTTAAAATAGTCTAATATGTAATTTAATTCGATATTTTCATCAATCTCTATAGTTTCAAAAGTTGAATTAAAATAAGCAACTATATCCTTATGTTCAAATATGCCATTTTCGGCAAGTTCTAAATAAACTTTATCTATATTTTCTTCGCCTAAACCTAATAAATATTTATACAACTTGTCCGTTTTATCTATTTGTACCATTTTTCTCCTTATTTATTTTATCTGTTATTTCCTGCAACTCTTCCAAGCATGCCAATTTTTCTCTATCGAGTGTTGCTGTCATCATTTTTGCTTTTACATCTTCGCGTTTCTTTTCCAATTCGTAAATAGTCACTCTTTTAATAGTGTCTTTTAGGTAATTGTCAAACACATCACCTTCTGGAAAGTTGTAGTTAATAACTTGATCTATTAATGAATTGTTTTTAATATCAAAATTATCAAATAGCGTTGAAACATTATAATCTTTATTCTCTTTAATTTTATCTACTAAAAATCTATACAAATCACTTAATTCATCGTTTGAGGTAAAAAGTCCTTGAATTTCACTAAAATTCGTTATTTTTTTATGTAAGAGAGACGCTAGCAACATCAATTTACTTTCTAAGATGTAGTTATCCTTGCTACTATTCTTAATAATTGTATCATCAGGCTTTCTTGAGTCAATTTTTACATCTTGCTTTAAACTTTTTCTTAAAATATCGATAGGAATTTTAACTAATTTTTGCACCTCTTCCAGATAAATTTCTTGTTCAGTTGTAGTTGAAAATTTAGAAATATAATTTAAAGCAAGGTCGGTATATTTTGTCCTATCTGCATTATCATCTAAATTAAATTTAAGTGCACTATCTTGAAGAACAAAGTCAACACAATTTTGTGCTTTACTTAATTCTTCCATAAAATTATCTTTACCATATTTCTTTAAAAATTCATCTGGATCTTTAGCACCACGTAATCTAACTACTCTCACATTAAGTCCAGCATCTTTCAAGGTGTCAATCGCCCTGAAAGTAGCATTTGCTCCGGCAGAATCTCCGTCTAAACATAAAATTACATTATCTACGAGTTGTTTTATTTTCTTTGCATGAAGTGTAGTTAAAGCCGTTCCCATACAACCGATTGTATTTGTAATTCCTGCTTGATGACAAGCAATAACATCAATGTGCCCTTCGACAATAATTATTGTATCGAGCGAATTTGATTTCTTTAAGTCACGAACAAAGTTATATGCAAACATTATTTCACTCTTATTAAATACGTCTGTTTGAGGAGTGTTTTTATACTTTGCATGTTCAGGATTTGCGTCCACTGACCTACCTGAATATGCAACCACATCTCCGAAACCATTAAAGATTGGGAACAAAAGTCTATTACCATAAAAATCGTATAATCTCTTCTTTTCGTCTTGACCAACGACACCAGCCGCGATCATTTCACTAGGATAAAAACCTAAATTAGATAAATGTTTTGGTAAACTAATATAGTCAAGAGAAGCGCCAATTTGAAACTTCTCAATCATATCCTTATTAATTCCACGGGTTAAAAGATATTTCGCTTGTGAAGAATAAGGATAATCTAATAAATTTTTATGATAAAATTCAGTAGTTGCTTTTAAGACAGCATATATTCGCTCTCTAAGTTTCTTTTTCTTACGCATTTCTTCGCTATCTACTTCATTAGGAAGAACGAGACCCACTTGTTTAGAAAGCATTTCAACTGCAGTCATGAAATCCACATTTTCCATCTTCATAACAAGTGTAATTACATTACCACTCTCTCCACAACCAAAACATTTATAAAATTGACCATCCTGTTTGATAGAAAAAGAAGGCGTCTTTTCGCTATGAAATGGACAACATGCCCAATAGTTTGTTCCACGCCTAGAAAGTGACATATATTTACTTGCAACGTCAACAATGTCGCATTTTGCTCGCAATTCGTCTAAGAATTCACTAGGAACTCCACCTTTTATCATCTGCAAACTCCAATATATAATACTCAATACACTTTAAACTAAAATTTTCCTAAAAAAATATAAATAATTTTCTAATTATAGAAATTAATACGATGTCATTAAAAAATAAAACTTACAAAATCTAAACAACATAAAATTTCCCTATTAAAATATTTTTATAATAAACAATTATTCTCACATCTCATTCATAAACTCATAAAAGCACAAAAAAAATACCACAAGAGTGGTATTAATTTTTATTAATCAAATTTGAGTTTAATTTTTCAAAATTGGTAGTATCTTGATGTGGAATAGGTTTCCATTTTACTTCTTTTTTAAATAAAGCAACTATATCAATAATAAATTGAGCACCTAAGAATAATGGCCAAGCCAAGCAAGACATAAACAAAGTAAACTTATTTACATACTTTAACTTTTTTCTTTCTATTATTAACAATGGAATTAGACTCAAAACTGATAGTACATAACTAATTGCTATAGAATTTATTATACCAATACCCCACGAACCCAGAGTAGTTGCAAGGTTGATTTTGAATAAAGGTGAAAACAATAGTAGTACAAACTGCAAGAACCAAAGAATATCCATTAACAAGCAAAGTGGTATAAGATTGACAGAAAAGTTAAAAACTGAAAATCTATTGTTCGTTTCAGTTTGTTTAGAAAACAAAGCTTTTATAGTTTGTTTATAACGAGTCTTAAATACTGTCAAAAATCCTTTTTCCCATCTTAAACGTTGTCTCCAAAACACCCATAATTTCGTTGGCTGTTCATCATAAGTTTCTGCTTCGTAACAATAAACTATTTTATGATTTTCACAAACCTGATCAATTGTAAATTCAAAATCTTCAGCGATTGTTGTGTAATTCCATCCGTCTTTTAAAATGTTAGAATTTATTAAAAATCCTGTACCTGCGATTCTTGTAGAACATCCTAAAGCAGTTCTACCACGAAGTTCGTAAACGCTCGTGTATAAAAAGAATAAACCATAAATACCTGAAATAACATTTGTACCAAAATTCTTAGCATTAATAAATGACATAATTATGTTGTTACCAGGATTTGCCTCAAAAGCATCATTCATTTTTTCAAAATAATTATGCTTCACAATATTATCGGCATCAAAAATAAAATATCCTTCATATTGATCAGCATAATCACGATTAATTATATTAAACAAATATTTTAAGGCATAACCTTTTGTTTTTTCTTTTGCATTGTTATATTCATAAACGTGTATATTATCATTTGTTTCTTCACTTATCTTTCGACAAATTTCAGCAGTTTTATCTTCACAATTATGAGCCACAATGAAAATATCTAACTTGTCTTTGGGATAATCAGCTGCTCTTATACTTTTTATAAGATTGCCAATAACCAACTCCTCATTTCTAGCAGATACAACCACTGCAAATTTGTGTTGTGTTTTAGCTTTGGGGAATTTTTTTTGTTTAAAAATACCAATTATAGCAAAAAAAATGAAGTGTAAGTAAAATGCACCTAGTAGTGTAAAAATTATATTAAAAATTAAATTAACAATTTGAGCATAATTCATTTTTTGCCTCGTTAAAAATAATATCACATATAAAAAAATAAATCAATCAAAAAGACTTTGTTTACAAATTTTGTCAAAAAATTAACAAAAAAGTGACTTTAAATCTTAAAAGTCACTTAGGTCTTCGTCTTCTCGTATTATGTATGTATTTTTATATTTCTTATGTTGATACAATCTTATCTGTGTGCCTTTGTCATAAAATTTCTTACTATATGCAATAATAATTTTTTCGCCTACACGCACCCTTACTTTATAAGTCGTATCTGTAATTCTCTCTGTATAATAATTTCTACCTCTGGCTGTTTGACTTGAAACACTGCAACTTACAACTTCGCCACCAATGGACGTATCTAGATAGTCAGCTTCATCTAGAGAAAGAGAACGCTTCTCTTTAAGCTTTACAACAATTAAGGCGCAAATTACTAGAGCAAAAATTATTCCAACGCCGATTAAACAATAAGTAGTCAAATTAAATACACTACAAACAATAATTCCAATAAACACGACAAAGAAAACGATTAAGAATAGTATTCCAGCAACTTTTTCACCGGTAGTGGAATTTTCAAAAGCGTTCTTAGTCTGTTGCATAGAGTATTTTGCTTGATTTATTTGATTATCATAACCGAACGAATTGTTTATATCTTCAATCGCTTGTTTATTAGTCTCACTTGTTAACTCTCCACTAGATTTTGCATCCTTTACTATTTTTTTAACATCTTTAAAATTTAAAATTGAAGTTACAATTGAAAAAATAATGATAGAAGCAATTGCTACTACTGAACAAATAGTTTCTACTAAAGCATTACCTGAAAAAAATCCGATAAATGTACCAACTAAACAAATTACAAAAACTAAAACAGCAAAAATCCAAACTTTCTTATTTTTCATCTCTCACCTTACTTATCTTATGCTACCAAATAAAAAATTATATTGCAAGGGAAATTTAGTACTTTAAAAATCAGTTAAACCTAATAAATAGTCTGTGGTTACATCAAAAAATTTTGCAAGTTTAATTAATTCATAAATATTAGCAACTCTCAAATCTTTTTCCCATCTGCCAATAGCAACATCGCTAACACCAATTTCTTTTGCCAATTGTTTTATGCTTAATCCTTTTTCTAATCTTAATTCTTTTAATCTTTCTTTAAAACTACTCATACTAAAATTATTTTTCACACTTAAAAATCTGCTAAACCTAATAAGTAATCGGTAGTAACATCAAAAAACTTCGCAAGTTTAATTAACAACTTAACATCAGGATAACTTTTCCCACATTCCCATAAAGATATAGTATCTTGAGTAGTTTGAAGTTTACTAGCCAACTCTGTTTGTGACATACTCTTCTCTAATCTTAATTTTTTCAAAATATTCTTAAATTCCATATTTTGATTTTACGAAAAAATATCGTTATTTTATTATATTACGAAAATTATTCGTAAAATTCTTGACTTACGAATATTTTTCGTATATTATAATTTAGATTAGAGAGAATTAAGTAAGTAATAGAAAAGCATATTAACTAAAATCAGTTAAACCTAATAAATAGTCTGTGCTTACTCCGAAAATCTTTGCTATTGCTAAAATATCATTAATTTTAGGTTCATTAACACCTGTTTCCCATTTTGCTATGGCTGTCTGTGTATAACCTAGCACATTTGCTAATTTAGTTTGTGATATTTTTCTATTTTCTCTTAATTCTTTTAGTCTAATTGCAAATTTATTATCTTCCATACTAAAATATTATGACAAAATAGAATAAATTTATTGGCGTATGACAAAACGTCATATATAATTTAATATTAGGAGTATTTATGAAAATAAAACAAGAAATAATTATAAATTTTATGGTAAAAAATTGTTTATCTGTAAGTGAACTTGGTAAATTATCAAAATTACACAGAGACACAATTAACAAAATAATTAGGGACGAAAAAGTTGGTTTTAAAACTGTCGCAAAACTCGCAAATTTTTTAAATATTAATTTTAAAGATTTAATTGAACTAGAAAAAGATTAGCCTTGCTTTAAGTAAGACTAATCATGTTTTTTATTAATTAAATTAGTTCCTTGGATTTTTTATGTTTGCTTGCGCTGCAGCGCGTCGTAACTCTCTCTTTTTCTCAAATGCTAAAGCATTTTTCGTGTTTTGTTCGGTTACTCCTTCTCCCTCAAAATGCGTTTACACATTTTAGGGAACCCATTAAAAAGATTAGCCTTGCTATAAGTAAGACTAATCCTGTTTTTTATTAATTAAATTAGTTCCTTGGATTTTTTATGTTTGCTTGGGCTGCGGCTAATCTTGCGATTGGAACTCTAAATGGTGAGCATGACACATAATCAAGACCAATATTATGACAGAATTCGATACTTGACGGATCTCCTCCGTGTTCGCCACAAATACCACAATGAAGGTTATTTCGAGTTTTCTTACCCATTGTTACAGCCATATTCATAAGTTTACCAACACCTGTTGTATCAAGACGAGCAAATGGATCGCTTTCGTAAATCTTGTTAGCATAGTAACTTGGCAAGAACTTACCAGCATCGTCACGAGAGAAACCGAAAGTCATTTGAGTAAGGTCGTTAGTACCAAAACAGAAGAATTCAGCCTCAGTTGCGATTTCGTCAGCAATCAAAGCAGCACGAGGAATCTCAATCATTGTACCAACTTCGTATTTAAGATCTTTTCCTGATTCTTTAATTACAGCATCAGCAGTTTCTACAACAATCTTTTTAACGAATTTAAGTTCTTTAGTGTCACCAATAAGTGGGATCATAATTTCAGGTTCAACCTTCCACTCTGGATGACGAGATTTTACAGCTAAAGCAGCCTTAATAACAGCCTTTGTTTGCATTACAGCAATTTCAGGATAAGTAACACTTAAACGGCAACCACGATGTCCCATCATTGGATTGAATTCGTGAAGGTCATTTATAATTTGTTTAATTTGAGCAACTGTCTTTCCTTGAGTGTTAGCGAGAGCCTCAATGTCGGCTTCAGTAGTTGGAACAAATTCGTGAAGTGGTGGATCCAAGAAACGAATTGTAACAGGTTGACCTTTAAGTGCTTCCATTAAGCCTTCAAAGTCTTTTTGTTGCATAGGTTCTATTTTGTTTAAAGCAGTGATTCTTTCTTCGACAGTATCAGCGCAAATCATTTCACGGAATGCTCCGATTCTATCAGGATCAAAGAACATGTGTTCAGTTCTGCATAGGCCGATACCTTGAGCGCCTAATTCTGCTGCTCTTTCAGCGTCTTTTGGAGTATCAGCATTTGTTCTAACACCAAGTGCCTTGTACTTGTCAGCAAGACGCATAATACGTCCAAAAAAGCCACTGTTAGGGTCTGCTGGAACTGTTTTAATTAAAGTGTTATAAATCTTACCGGTAGATCCATCAAGTGACAATGCATCTCCTTCATGGAACGTAATACCAGCAAGAGTGAAACATTTATTAGCTTCGTCCATTTTGATTTCGCCACAACCAGAAACACAGCAAGTACCCATACCACGAGCAACAACTGCAGCGTGTGAAGTTTGTCCACCACGAACAGTTAAAATTCCTTGGCTATATTTCATACCTTCAATATCTTCAGGACTAGTTTCAAGACGAACTAATACAACTTTTTTACCTGCCTTACCCTCTCTAACAGCGTCTTCAGCAGTGAAAACAATAGATCCTGCAGCAGCACCTGGAGAAGCAGCAATACCTTTACCAACTATGTTGTAACGGTCAGCATCAGCAAGAGACGCATTGTCAAATGTTGGGTGAAGAAGCATATCAAGAGTTTTAGCGTCAATTTGCATTAAGGCTTCTTTCTCGCTAATCATGCCTTCATCAATAAGGTCGCATGCAATACGAATAGCAGCAGCGGCTGTTCTCTTTCCGTTACGAGTTTGAAGCATGTATAATTTTTTATCCTCAATAGTGAATTCCATGTCTTGCATGTCGCGATAATGGTTTTCGAGGATTTTACAAATATCTACGAATTGTGTGTAAACTTCAGGCATAACTTCTTGCATTTTTGCAATAGGCATTGGAGTACGAACTCCTGCAACAACGTCTTCGCCTTGTGCGTTCATCAAGAATTCACCCATTAAGCCTTTTTCGCCGGTTGCTGGATTACGAGTAAACGCAACACCTGTTCCACTTGTTTCGCCCATGTTACCAAAAGCCATCATTTGAACGTTAACGGCAGTTCCCCATGAATAAGGAATATCGTGGTCCATACGATATACATTTGCTCTTGGGTTGTCCCAACTTCTAAATACGGCTTTAATCGCTTCGAAAAGTTGCTCTTTAGGGTCAGTTGGGAAATCTTTTCCTAATTGATTTTTGTATTCAGCCTTGAATTCGTTAGCAAGTTCTTTAAGGTCGTCAGCAGTAAGGTCAACGTCGTAAACTACACCTTTTCTTTCTTTCATTTCGTCAATAAGTTTTTCAAAATATTTCTTACCAACTTCCATTACGACATCACTAAACATTTGGATAAAACGTCTGTAGCAGTCCCATGCCCAACGTGGATTGCCACTCTTTCTAGACAAAGTCTCAACAACTTCTTCATTAAGTCCAAGGTTAAGAATTGTGTCCATCATACCAGGCATACTTGCTCTGGCTCCAGATCTAACTGAAACTAGAAGTGGATTTTCTTTATCGCCAAATTTTTTACCGGTAATTTCTTCCATCTTTGAAATATAAGTCATAATTTCGGCTTGAATTTCAGGATTGATTTGACGACCATCTTCATAATATTGTGTGCAGGCTTCAGTAGAAATTGTAAAGCCTTGTGGAACAGGAAGACCAATCTTTGTCATTTCAGCAAGGTTAGCACCTTTTCCACCTAGAAGTTCACGCATGTTAGCGTTTCCTTCACTGAATAAATAAACATATTTTTTACTCATTTGTTTCTCCTTATTTTTTAAACTTAATTAGATTATAAAATAAATTAGAAAAAAGCAACTGATTTCAGTCGCCTTTTTGTATTTCTTTTGAATAAATTTTATTTATTCTTCCAATAAAGAATCAACAGCGTTAATCAATTCAATAATATCTTCTGGAATTTCTTCTAAATAATTAAATCTTTCTACGACATTAATGCTATAACAATCATCGTAAGATTCACTTGAATAAATCACATTAACAGCTACATTCATTTCTACTATCTCCAATGACTTGTTAATTTTCAAATTTATTAATCTGTCTTCTTTGGTGTTAGATATTACTTCGTCTCCTTCCATCTCCTCTTCGTATATTTGGTTTAAAATTGTAACAACTAGATTTCCTTCAGCATCATAAGAAAAATCAAGAATATTTTCTTTTTCGCCTATCATTTCTATTATATCAACAAGATTACGTAAAAGAAGTCCATCCAATCCTGTTTCTACATCTTCTATTTCTTTGGAATATTTATTGTCATATTCTACTAAACCATCTTCTGTAGTGATATAAAAAACATCTAAACCAAAGTCATCTTTGTTATGTCTAAAATAGCGATTATTATACTTACCAATCGTGCTTCGATAAACATGTCCTTCTTGTAGAGTCTCAATTACCATTATCTTATTACAAGATAATTGATTAGACATTAGTTTGTGATTAGCAATCAATATTTTATTCCACACATCGTTAAGTTCTCTTTCATAATTTTCATTTTTTATTTGTTGTTTTAATAAATCTATTTCTTGCTCTTTTATATCATTTTGTCTTTTTAGTTCATCTATCTCATTTTGTTTGTTTTCATTTTGAGCATCTAATTGGTCGATAACTCCTTGCATAAAGTATTGACCTTGTTCTACTGTGGTCATCATTGATTCAACTTGTTCTGGACTTAAGCCATTAACGTCACAACCTGATAAAACCATTGGTGCACAAGCGCATACTCCTAATACGCCTAATGTAGTTAATAATTTTTTACCTTTCATTTCTTTCTCCTTTTTATAATTTTTTTATTTTTCGACAAAATAATAATACATCATAAAGTGATGTATGTCAAATATTTTACATCAGTTTGTGGTATAAATTTTTTAATGAAAGAAAATGTTGCGAAAAGGATAGGACAAAACATTAAACAGGCGAGAAATTTTAAAGGTTACACACAAAAATATGTCGCCAACATTTTTCATATGACACAGCAACAATATTCGAGATTCGAGAACGGCATATTCGAATTAAACTATTCTCAAATACTTTCTATTTGCAACCTTCTAGACATTTCACCAAATGAATTATTTGACTTAAAATGAATTTTATTATTAAAATAAATTAACTCACAAAAAAAACAATCAACATAATCGGTTGGTTGCTTTTTAAATAAATTCGAAAGATTTTATATCTTCATTGAATTTTGAGTATAAGACATTATGTAATAAACGAATTGCTTGTTTTAAAGTGTTTTCGCTAATTTGATTTTGCGTTAACTTTTCTTCTATCGTTTCTATTTCATCTTGCTCTTTTATTGTTTTAATTGTGAAATAAACTTTTTTGTCTATTTCGGTTGAAGTTGGAATTCTGCTTTCTATAAAATTTCCTGAATAAGTATCCAAGTAAACATAGTCTTTATTTGGCGTCTCTATTTCCATTCCTTCAAATGAGATAAACTTTAAAATAAAATCAATTAATGAAATGTATTCGCTTTTTTCTTCAATATTTTTTAGAGCATTTATTGTTAAAATCAGTATTTCATTTTCGGGCTTTTCTAAAGGTATAATTTTTTCAATTATATCTAATACTATGTAGGCACAAATCATTTTATTGTAGTTAGTTTGTAACCCACTAAAACTATCAATCAAATCAGCAGAAATTATTGTCTTATTTTTACCATTTTCATTGAAGATAAATTCTGCAAAACTAAAAGGCTGCGCTACTGCTTTCATTTTTGCCTTGTCTTTTTTTACGCCAACAAATTTTGCAGTAATTTTTCCTAAATCGAAAGTAAAAATAGATGCGAGTTTGTCCGCATCTTTATAATCAGTTAATTTTAATATAATACCTTTTGCTTTTGTTTCCATTTATTTACAAAGATAAATTTTGTTCTCTATCCTTTTCGTATTCTTTCATAATTTTAGTACGTAAATCATCAGTCTTTTTTTGATCTCTTGCAAGTATAAGTAAACCTAAATCTCCGTAAAATTTACTTTTTTCATCAAAGAAAAGTTCATAATATTTATTATCATATTTAGATTTTTTCATACTCACTCCTTTTATTATTATATTCAAAACAAGACTATTTATTCACTGACATTTAATCCAAACTCAGCAATCGCCTTTTCGTCATTTCGCCAATTAGGTTTTGTTTTAACAAAAATTTGAAGATTAATGTGTCTATCAATTATTTTTTCAATCGACTTTCTTGACATTGTAGAAATTTTCTTTATCATTTCGCCATTTTTACCAAGAATTATTGACTTATGATTTTCCTTTTCGCAATATAGGTCAGCATAAATCTCAAGTGGTTCAGCGCTTTCAATGTAGTCTGTAACCACTACCTGAACACCATGAGGTATCTCATCTTCAAGGCAAAGTAGGCACTTCTCTCTAATGATTTCAGCCACCATGTGACGTAAATTCTTGTCCGTATATTCTTCAACAGGATAATATCTAAATTCATGGTCGTAACTAGGTAGATATTTCTTAATTAAATCAATTAAAACGTCAACATTTTTGTTTTTAACAGCACTTACAGGAACAATTTCATCTACTTTTGCTATACCATTTAATTTCGCTAACTCAGGATAAAGTTTCTCAAAACTTGTTTCGTCAATTTTTGTTATAACTAAAATTTTCTTAGCGTCGCTAGTTACTTTTTTGATAATACTTTCGTATTGACTAACAAGTGGTTTTGTAGCCTGTATTAAGAGTAAAAGAATTTCAGTGTCCGTTGTCGCCACATCAATTTGCTTGTCCATTTCTTCGTCAATCAATGTGCTTCTTTTGTGATAACCTGGAGTGTCAACAAAAACAATTTGAGTGTCGCTATCATTATAAATTCCTTGAATATTCTCTCTAGTGGTTTGCGACTTTGGGCTTACTATCGCCACATGTTCGCCAACAAGTGCATTTAGTAAAGTTGATTTACCAGCATTGGTGTCGCCTACAATGGTTACAAATCCACACTTAAATTGTTCTCGTCTAATGCCTACGGCGTCCATAATTTCACGTTGCTTTTCTTCCATAACAACTCTATCACTATCTTCAATATGGTCGTAACCTAAACAATGAAGCATGCCATGACACAAAAGAAAACAAATCTCGCGAGTTAGGGAGTGGTCATACTCTTTGGCCTGTTCTTCTGCTCTAGATGTACATATGTAAATATCACCAATTGTGAGAGTTCCGTCAGTTAAGTCTATATCGAATTTATAGTCATCAAGATTTAGTTTTTCTCCAACGCGTAAATTAGTATAAGGATAAGACAAAACGTCTGTAACTTTATCTATTTGTCTAGTTGCTTTGTTTAGTTTTTGTATTTCTTTTTCACTAACAAAAATTAGATTAAATTTAGCCTTATTAGGTAAAGAAAAACGAGCGAAAATTTCCTTTTCAACTTTTCGTAAGTTTATTAAAATATCCTCGTCAATTTTTCCTAAAATCTCAATCATTTATGATTCCAAAAATTGTGATAGTGGTTATTGCATACATTGTGTCGTTATTAATATAAGTGTACGAATTTTCCTCTCTAATGTCGCCATAAGGAAGATGACTTTGTGCGTCACTCAAACTAGACAACAAAAGTTCGTCTTTAATCAAGTTAAAATCGTTATCTTTCTTTTCGCTATTTAACTCATAATAAACTTTTTTCTTTCGTTTTAGTGGCAATAAACTACCTACATTTTCATTATAAATCATTTCATCAAAAAGTGCAAATGAATTCTTTCTTTTTCCCGAATATTTAAAGTTAAAAATTTGATAATCGTATGTTGTAATTGTTTTTCCGGTTCTAACTAAAACGTCCTCTGTCTTTTTCTTTTCTGCCTTTCCTATAACAAAAATTTCTCCTTTAATTTCGGCTAACGGCTTCACACTAATCTTGTTGCCAGCAGTATCAATATTGTAAGGATAAACAAGAATATCTCCCTCATTTACATAGTCACCAACTTTGCAATTTAATGTGCCTGTAATAAATTTTATTTCTTCGATTTTACCACTAAAATTTGCTCTAATTGGATTAAATTCCGTTTCATTATAAACTAACTTTTCACTTAAATTTATAATGATGGCAGTTCCGTCTTTAATAACAGACACTTGCGCTATTCTATCGTAATTGTTAAGCATTATACTTTCTATTTCTTCGCTTGATAATTTTACGATATGTTTAGTCCTAACCCCATTGTTATTCAAAACCTCTAAAATTTCACTTTTCGTTAAATTTTCATTACCATATATTTCAATTTGCCAAGTAAACTGAACTAAAAAGGAATAGACAAAAGCACTAAAAATAAGCACAAGTATTAGACACAAATTATTATTTAAAATTTTAGGAATTTGTTTAAAAAAACTAGGAGTTTTATCGTATTTAAAATTTAAAATATAACGTTTAACTTTCTTTTCATCTTTGTCGTCAATTGTGAAAGAAAGCGAATTTTCCCTTTTCACAATGCTATAAAGTTTTACCTTTTTTTGATGGAGAGTTTTAATAAGGTTGTCCGTATTGTAACCTGTTAAATCAAATCTCATTGTACCACCACTGACGAAATGTCGCCTGTAATCACACAAGTCGTCTTGTCCAAATAATTAGTTTGTAGATTAGTTCCCTGTACTTTTAAATATTTTTTCTTAAGATTAAAACTCATTTCAGTTTCACCAAAACTAACTACCGACTTAATGCCTTCAATATATAACTTCTTTCCACCAAGGTTTACAACCCTGTAATCACTTGACGAGCCCACTGAATTCATCAACTTTTCAATCTCTTTCATTAACATATTTAAATATATGTTTTATAGTGTTAAAAAAGAATAGAAACCCTATATTTTAGTGGACTTTATTCCTATTTCAATATATTTTAAAATAAGTTCATTATGTCGGGAGTCTAAATATTCTTTAAAAAATACAAGTAGATTA
>JAZRUZ010000038.1:0-3814 GCA_045598895.1 Candidatus Onthoplasma sp.
GAAATTATATTTTTATTATCATTAAATTCATCAAATGCTTCTTGAAAATGAGCAGAATTTATAAGTCTATTGAAAATAATATATTTATATTAATATAAAAATTTAATTTTAATTAATCAATTAAAAACATAAAAATATATAATCTTGATTAAACAAATATAATTAAAAATAATAAAATATTTTTTAATCAATATTTATCACAATAACAAAAAAATTTTTTATATTAAAAGAAAAATGAGAAATATTTTCTTATTGTCAGTATTACTTTCTTTATGCTTCTGTGAAATAAACTGGAAATTAGACATTAAAGCCGAAGTTGAAGGAAGTGCAATAGTCCTCGTTCCAGGTGTTTACACCAAAATTAACCTTGAACTTAACACCGACGCTGAAATTAACTTCAACGATGAAAGCAGTTTTACTATTGCCTTATCAGATGATACAGTAACAATGCTTAACGGAGAAGTCAAAATCACTCCAACTGAATCTCTCGTCTATGAAGCCTACATTGGTATCAAATGTGCTTCCGATGTCTCAGGAACTAATAAAGATCTTAAATTTACCCTTAAATCCTCTGATGGAAAGGATAAAATTACCCTTCCAACTGTTCAAGTCCAAATTAGCAAAGCCAAAACTAAAATCGATTTAGGTCTTGCTATGGATGAAATGCCAGGAAGCAGTTACAACTTATTCAAATTAGCCAAAGATATCAGAAATATAGAACCTCTTACAATTTTGCCCAAATTCGAAGGTGAAGAGGATTTACTTGAATTCACTTCTATAGTACTTAAAGCCTTTGGACAAAGAGACGAAATCTCAGCTGACAATGCCTATAATCACGGAGTTCTTTTCGATTTTCCTTTTGGAACTAAAAAGACTTTTGAAGAATTAAAAGACAAAGCAAGCTTACTTTTCAACTTAAATCTCGAAACTTCAGGAATGGCTCAATGCTTTGAATTCGCCAAAGCAAACTTTGATTTAAAAATCAAAAAAGAAGGTCCAGTTTCCCTTGATGCCAATGTCAAACAAGCAATTATTTACAACACTGACGACGGAAGCCAAAAATTCGATTTTACTAATAGTATTCAAATCAATACTGTAATTCCTATTGCTCCAGTTTTACTTTCTTGTGAAGTAAGAGTTGATACACAATTCACTAATAATCAAGACACTTTAACAAGCACTAATGAAGAAGGAGTCCTCCATTATAAAACTCTTATCGATACTGCTGGTCATGTTTCCTTTAAATTAGACGGTTTATCTGCTGATACTGAATATTATACTAAATGTACTGTATCTAACACTAACTTTGTAGAAAACCTTAGAGAAAAAATTGCTGTGACTATTGGTAACTTCCAAGATGCTGATGTTATTAAACAATTATTACCCTCAAGAAATGAAAATCGTATTCCTCAATGTCTTAAATTGAAATTCAACAATTATGTTCAATCAGCCCTTTTCGAACAATTTGGAACAAAATACTGCAAATGGGTAATGTCCAAAGGTGAACCACTACTTGCCAAACTTTTAGGAACTGTAGTTTGTCAATTCACTGACAAATCCTCTCTTACTAATCCAGTCAATACTTTATGTGTTTCTCCTTCTCCATTATATAACATTGGAAAATTCATTACTAACTCTAAAGAAGACAAATATAACGAAAACCTCGAAACTTTAATTAGTAAATTAAAAAAAGCTGGAGAAACCTTCGCCAATATGGGTCTTAAAGGTGTTGAAGTTTCAGTAATTAACAGATATTATGACAATGACCCAATTGATATTAATAAAGTTCAATTGACTTTAACTGGATTAAGTCTTACTAAAACTTTCACTTTTGATGTTGTTTCAACAAATGAACAACCAATTCAATGCTTCTATAACAAAGTAATGACCAATGAAAGAACCAAATTCTTAAACTTTATTCAAGATAGTGTGATTTTAGAACCTCAAAAAAAACAACAAATTACTGCTCAAATTGGTGGAGTTACTAGCGGGTTATATTCCTTATCCTTCAAATGTGTAAATCTCCCTGGATTTGTTTTCAAATTCGAATCAACTGATACTGAAATTATGTACACTTATTACTTAGAAAGTCTTTTCACTGGTGTTCAAGAAATTCCAGCTCATAAACCAATTACTATTAATTGTGACGAAAACAAAAACAAACTCAATCCTAGATGTTTAAAGAAAAAAGTTTTATTCCTTGTAGATAAATTAAGAACCGAAATTCCTGCAGTTATTGCTGAAATCCAAGCCAAAGCTGAAAAATTCACCCATGTAACAAAAGAAGCCCAAAAAACTATTTTAAGTACCATTAAAAAAAATCTTGATTCTGCTTTAGCCCAAAAAGACAAACTCAAAAACTTATTAGAAAGAGCTATTGAAATGGCCAAATATTTAACTTATACTGACTGCTCTATTTATGTTGATGGATCAACTAATGAAGAAGAAAAGACTGTCAAAGCTGGAGCCTATGTTGAATGCAGACAGATGAAAAAAGACTATTTAAAAAAAATTATGGAATTTTTAAATTCCAACTTCCAATGCGCTATGTTATTACAAACTTTAGTTGCCCCAACTACAGAAGAAATGACTATTGAAGAAAAAATGAAATATATTTTATTACTTATTAACGAAATCACCAATAATCCAGATGCCTTTGAAGAAAATGCTTCTGAAACTCTCTATCAAGTAGTTGATTGTTTGCAAAATGAATTCGAAAAATACTGGACTAAAGTTTCTGAATTTTTAGAAAAAGAAAAAGGTTATCTTAAAGAAAGTGTTGCCGCTGTTAAACGTGACGCTGAAAATATCATTTTACAAACCCTTACTAATCTCGTAAATGCCTTACATTTCGATGAAATCGACGGATTTATCGATAAAACCAAAGAAAAAATCACCGAAAAAGGTATGATGATTTATGACAAAGGATTAGAATTACAAAAGAAAATTATCGAATGGGCTAAAAAATTAACTGAATTTGGTAACAATACTTATCAATTAGGACTCACTGCTGCAGTAAATGTCGCTATTAATAATGGATTAACTGCTGACGCTGATGCTGAATTATCTATATTTGATTTAGAAGATAAAGGTATCAAAATTATTACAAATACTAATTTCATGTTAAGAGATAAAAATGCTCATGCTATGCAAACTTTAGTTTTCGAATCTCCATTATTCTCTGTTAAAGCCGAAGGAGAAGAAGACGCTACTCCACAAAGTTTAAGCACCTTTGTTTCTATTACTTTATATGACAAAGATGGTAAAGAAATCAAAGTTGAAGATATTGCCAAAAAATTCAAACCACAAATTCTTTATTTAAAGAGCAGATATCAACAATTAAAGAGTTGCTTCTATTTCAATGAAGAAACTAACGAATTAGAAGATAGTGGTGTTGATTACACTAAAGAATTTATTTATAATGGTCAAAAATATTTCAAATGTGTTACTGAACATTTAACTTCTTTCACTGCCAGTGATTATTCTTCTGGATTACCATGGTATGTGATTTTATTAATTGTTTTAGGTGCTATTCTTGTTATAGGTGGAGGAGCCATTGCTTTCCTTATGCTTAGAAAGAAAGCCGCTGCTAATGCTGAGAAAACCCAGGTTAGTGGAGATACTATTAATAAAGAACTTGGACAAGAAGAAGCCTTGGTTTCTTAAAAGTTAAAATTTAAAAATAAAATTTATTATTAATCATTAATTATTGGGAACATTATATGGTAAACATTATTAAGTTTTAGATTGTTTGAATAATTTTAATATATTAGTTTTAATAAATTCAATTATTATTTTATTGAAAAATTTTATT
>JAZRUZ010000039.1:0-8031 GCA_045598895.1 Candidatus Onthoplasma sp.
AGTTTCATTGATATTTAATTTAGTAGAATTTATTTTTATAGCATTTTTTGGAATAACTAAAGGGGCAATTTCCCTATTTTTATCTATTTTATCCCTCTCCTTTATTTCCTTTTCAATTTGTTCAAGAGTAACTTTGTTGCCTTTTGATTTTTCTTCCTTAAATCGCCTTTTTGCGCGTTCTTTTGCACTACAATCTAAGTAAAACTTATATTCAGCCTGAGGGAAAACAAAACTGCCTGTATCTCTGCCTTCGACCACTACATTATGCTTTAGACAAAAAGATTTTTGACATAAGTCAACAAGATTTCTTACTTCAACATGAGTGCTAATAAAAGGCACAAGTACACTAACTTTATTAAGTCTCAATTGATAAGTGTAGTCGATAGAATTTACATAGACATGTTGAGTTTTATCTAAAAATTCAACTTCAAGTGTAAGGTTATTTGAATTTAGATAATTTACGAACTCAGTTTCGTTTAATTTGTTTTCAAGTGCGAAGGCAGTCAAAGCGCGATAGAGAGAACCTGAATTAAAGTGCATAAAGCCTAATTTTTTTGCAACTCCTTCAGCTGTTGTAGATTTTCCACTTCCAGCAGGTCCGTCAATTGTAATAATCATTTTATCTCCTAATTAATTATTTATTTTCTAAAAAGTTCTCTTTCAATTCTAATAAGTTGATTGTATTTAGCGACTCTTTCACTTCTACAAATTGATCCTGATTTTATAAGGCCAGCGTCTACAGCCACACATAAATCAGCGATAAAAGTGTCTTCAGTTTCACCACTTCTATGAGAAATAATAGTCTTATATCCGTTTGACTTTGCGAGTTTTATAGTGTCAAGAGTTTCAGTTAATGTGCCTATTTGATTTAGTTTAATTAAAATTGCATTTCCAATCTTTTTCTCAATACCAAGTTTGAAAATTTTAGGATTAGTTACAAAAATGTCATCGCCAACTAATTGAATTTTCTTTCCTAAGAGTTTTGTAAGTTTCGTCCATCCATCCCAATCGCTTTCACTAAGACCATCTTCGATTGAAATGATAGGGTAGTCTTTTACAAGTTTATTTAGCCAATCTATCATTTGATCACTTGTTAAACTCTTTTTGTTGCTTTTACTTAAAACATATTTTTTAGTTTTCTTATCGTAAAATTCACTTGCTGCAATGTCAAGAGCAATTGCAATATCTTTTTTAGGTTTGAAGTTTGCATTTTTTATTGCTTCTACAATAGTATCAAGTGGTTCAGTGTTAGATTTAAAATTAGGAGCAAAACCACCTTCGTCGCCAACTCCGGTAGAGTAGCCTTTTGATTTCAATAACTTTTTTAAACTAGCAAACACCTCGCTAGCCATTCTAATGCCCTCGTAAAAAGATTTAGCACCAACAGGCACAATCATAAATTCTTGAAAATCTACATTGCTGTCAGCGTGCGCGCCACCATTGATTACGTTCATCATAGGCATAGGTAGAGTTTTGCCGTTGCCAAGAGATTTATATAAAGGTTTGTGTTTTGAGTTCGCAGTCGCTCTAGCAAAAGCAAGACTAACTGATAGAATTGCATTTGCGCCTAAATTTGTTTTAAATTCTGTTCCGTCAAGCTTAATGAGAAGATTATCTAGTTCACGTTGGTTTTTTATATCCTTGTTTTTTAATTCCTCTGCTATTATTTTGTTTACATTGTCTACTGCTTTTGTTACACCTTTTCCGTTAAAGCGTGTTCCACCATCTCTTAATTCAAGGGCTTCTTTTTCGCCGGTAGATGCTCCACTTGGAACAATTGCTTGTCCTACACTACCATTTTCTAAAGTTAAAGAGCATTCTATTGTAGGATTTCCTCTACTATCAATAACTTCGTAGGCAATAATGTTTTTAATTTTCATATTTTCCTCTTAAGTTGATTGTAACACAAAGAAAAATTTAAGTAAAACAAAAGTTAAGTTTTTTATATAAAAACGTTATGAAATATTTAAAGTATTTGATAAAATAAAAATATGGAAATTTATAGTTTTAAACTAAAATCAAGTAAAAATTCAAATATTTTTATTGTGTCTACCGATACAGGAGACTTTTTACTTCTTAGCGATATTATTGTAAAATACGGAATTGAAAAAGGTAAAATCAACGACAATATTTTTAACGAAGCAGTAGAGCAAAGCAAAATTTTAATTGCTACTAATCTTGCTATGAAATATCTTGGTTCAAGGCTAAAAACTGAAAAACAGGTTAAGGACTATTTATACAAAAAAGAATTTCATAAATTTACTGTAGATAGTGTAATCGAAAAACTAAAAGAATATAAAGTGATTGATGATAGTGTGTATGCAGATGCTTACATTAAATCAAACAAAAATTACAGCAAGAACAAACTAAAACAAAAATTACAAAAAGCCGGCGTAAAGCAGGACATTCGTGAAGAATTAACTGCTGAAATTGACGATCTTGACTCTTGTATAATTCATGCTGAGAAATATATGCGAAATAAAATTTTAGATAAAAACACACGTGATAAACTAATTCGCCACCTAATGAGTAAAGGCTACACTTGGGATACAATCAACACTACATTAAATAAATTAAAATTTAGTGACGAAGAATAAATTTTAATAAAAGACTAAATAATTTTAGTCTTTTTTAAAATGCAATATTCAAAATTTATTTTTAGCATGTAAAAAGTTAATTTTTATGCTAAAATTATAAAAAATATTATAACAGTTTAATAAGTATTAATTTAATTATTAATTAAAAATACATGCAAAATTATTTGTAATTTTGACAAAATTTGATAAAATAATATTAGATAAATCATGAAAAATAAGACTTTTGCAGTGACATTAATTTTGATAGTGATTGTAATTTTTATTGCAAGTACTTTTTCTATGTTTTTTAATTTAAATAGAAACAAGAATACTAGTACAGCTCTTACGACAACTATAAATTCTAAACAAGATTTTTTAAATTTTGCAAATGAAGTTGCATTGGGAAATACTTTTTCGGGATTAACTGTAAATTTAAATTGCGATATTGATGGTGGCGATGAATCTTTTTCTGGTATAGGAACATATGATTATAGTACTGTAGCTGGACAGGCAACAGGTTATTCATTTGCTGGAGTTTTTAATGGAAATGGACATTGTATAAAAAACTTTAATTTAACAAATAATTGTAGTAATTCGACTCAAAAAATAAGGGATCAAAAAAAATATACTTACACACATACATATTACGCATCGTTGTTTGTTCTAAGTTCGAATGGCGTTATAAAAAATTTAGAAATTAATAAATTAACTCCAAGTTATACTTTACCTGAAGATGAAACAGGAAGTGGACATTGGCATTTATATAAAAAAGGAACAAACAAAATAAATATTGGAGGTGTTTGTAGAAATTGCTTAATTAATTCAAATTTAGGTGTAGAGTCTGCTGTTGATTGTTATATTATTAATAAAGCACAAATTTACGATAAAAATGGTAATGTACAAACAAAGGTATCGTCTGCAATTAATAATATAAATTATGTTGGTAATGAATCTATAGGTTCAAGTTCAGATAGTAATCCTTGGTTCTATGATGGTTCGTACAATGGTGGGTGGCCATATTTAAGAGCATTTATGACTACAGTTAGTGTAACTTTTAATTATAATTATTCAGGTGCAGGAAGTGAGTCAAAAACTTATTATAAAGATACGCAATATGGATATTTTCCAACACCTACAAGGGATCATTATCGATTGGTTGGCTGGTACCAAGAATCGTCATGTACAACATCTGTGAATGTCGCTAGCAATGTTACAGGTGATATAACCTTATATGCAAAATGGGAGTTAAATCAACATGATTTAACTATAAACTTTTGTGGAGAAACCAGTGTGGTAAAAGTTGATGAAGGTAGTAGTGTTACAGCAACTTTAAATAGTGCACTTGACACAATTACAATAGTTTATAAAGAGTCGGGCAGTGATAAAACATTTTCAAAGACATATAATGCAGATAATATACATTATTTAAGTGTAGATATATCTACTTTTACAATGAATTCAGCAAATACAATAAATGTTACTGCTGTTTTAAAAAGTTATGAATTTAAATTTGAATAAGGCATTCACTATGTCTTATTTTTAAAATTCTTTGTAGTCTTTGGCGAGGCTAATTATGTCGTTACCGTATTTTTCTTTTAATGTGTCAATGGTGGAACAAAGACTCTCGTTTTTATAATTGGTAAACATATTTACTTGTTCCTTTTCGCCTTTCATGATGAGGTTTGTAGTACTAATTCTAAGTGCTCTTACAGGAGGAAATTTATCCCCTGCAAGTGACTTAAAAATATCCATAGCATAGTTATAAATATCTTGCTCATTGCTGAAATAGTGGTTTTTGCTATCCTGTGCGCCAAGGTAGGTAAAGTCAGCAAATTTAATTGATAAGTGGATTGTTTTTGCACTAAATTTGTGGTTTCTAAGTCTAGTTGATACTTTAATGGATAGGTCATGGATAAAGTCGCTAATCTCTTCCATGGTCGTCATATCGTGAATAGAGGTTGCACCATTTCCTATACTTTTTGTGTCCTCATCTCTAGGGGTAATGAGTTGGTCGTCAAGTCCACGTATCGCTCTATATAGTGCGCTACCTACAACACCAAATTTCTCATTTAAGAAACTCTCAGTTTGCTGATATAATTCGTAGAGTGAAAAGATGTTCATGTCGTGCAGTTTTTTAGTCGTATGTTTGCCTATCATAATCATATCTTCAATTTTAACTTTTTTTAATATATCAATATGGTTAGTTTCGTCTATAATAGTTAGTCCCATTGGCTTTTTCATATCGCTACCAAGTTTGGCAAGAGTCTTACCGAAACTAACTCCGATAGACACAGACAAACCTAATTCGTCTTTAATATGTTTTTGAATTTTTAGAGCAAGTCCTTTTCCGTCTGTGTTAAATAATTTTAGGCTGTCAGTTACATCTAACCAGCACTCGTCAATACCAAAAGGCTCAATTAAATCAGTGTATTTATAATATATTTCATGTGCTTTCTTGCTTATTTCCTCGTATTTGTCGTAGTGTGGAGAGACACAAATTAAACTAGGACATTTTTGTTTTGCTTCCCAGATGGCTTCGCCTGTTTTGACACCAAAAACCTTCGCTAGATAATTCTTGGCGAGTATTATCCCCGTTCTTTTATTAGGGTCGCCTGCAACAGCCACTGCATAGTTACGTAAAGACGGGTTGAGTAAACACTCAACCGATGCAAAGAAGTTGTTCATATCTACATGTAAAATAACTCGTTTATCCATAATTTCCTTTTATAACCCAAGAACGACGAACAAAAATGTTTATCTAACATAAATATCTTTGATAGATATTTTAATTATAGAACATATGTTCGATAAAGTCAATAAAAATTAAAAAGTTTTTATTAAAGAATAAATCGAAACATTTGACCTTAAAATATGGTTTTGATAAAATATAAACAATGTGGGAAATTGAGTGGACACTTGAATACATTATTTCGCAAGTATTTGTCATATTTGCGATGATATTTTTAGGCATCACTTACCAAATAAAGAACAAGAAGCATATTTTAATACTAAACATTATTGCATCTCTTTGTTTTGTTAGTGAATATGCCTTTATTGGTGCGTTTACAGGTTCACTTATGAACTTTATTCAAGCAGTTGGTACTGTTTGGTTTTACTTAGATGACAAGTACGAAGTTAAAAATAGAAAAATTTCAATTATTGTTGAAATGATTGCTCTTGTTGTTGGTGGCATTTTTACATTTGGAGAGTGGTACAGCATTATTACAATAGTTTCGGCTATGATATTCGTGTTTGCTATATGGCAAAAAGATGTAAAAACTTATAGGTGGCTTGCTGTAATTGCAAATGCGATGTGGGTAGCGTATAATGTTTGTATAATGTCGCTTCTTGGAACTATTGCAGAAAGCATTTTATTATTTATTGCAATTGTTGGATTAGTTAGAATTTACACAGGAAAAGAAAAAAAGGAAGTTTAGTTTAATGAAATTCGTTAATACAAGATTCATAAAAAGCGCTAGCAAAAAAGAAGAATTTATTGTGGACGAAAAGCCACAAATTTGTTTCGTTGGTAGAAGTAATGTTGGGAAAAGTAGTTTAATAAATTTAATTTGTAATAACTCTAAAATGGCAAAGACGAGTTCAACTCCAGGGCGTACTAGGCTTGTGAACTATTTCGAAGTGGACAACTTAATATATTTAGTCGATTTACCAGGCTATGGCTATCATAAAGCAGGAAAAAGTTTGACTACTAGTTGGGACAAGACTATGAACGACTACTTTACTGAAAATGATAAATTAAAATTAGTTTTTGTTTTACTTGATGCTAGAGTAGGTGTAACCGAACTAGATAAACAAATGTTAGATTATTTAGGTGATAGAGAAATTCCAGCACAAATAATTTTAACTAAAACGGATAAAATAAGTAAAAGCGAATTAAATAACATAAAAAATAAAATAGGAAGAGAAATCAGATTTAACTTAGATTATATACTTTCAACAAGCGCTGAAAAGAAAATTGGAAGAGAAAAAATTTACGAAGTTATTGAAAAATATGTAAATTCGTAATTAAATCGTTTGTAAAATTTAAAAATTTTGATAAAATAAAAACATTAATGGGGGAATTATGACAAAAGTTGTGCAAATTGGTTGTGGTAAAATGAGCGTGTACACAATGCGCTATGTGATGGAAAAAGGTGGCAAGATAGTTGCTGGTTTTGACATCAATAAAAAGAAAATCGGTAAAGATATCAAGTGTGTTTTAGGTGGAAAGAAAGATTTTGGTGCTAAGATTTATGACGTCAGCGAACTTGAAAAGCAATTGAAAATTCTTAAACCAAAAGTTGCAATAGTTACAACAATGAGTTTAATCAGCGATTGTTACGATGTTTTATATACTTGTGCAAAATGTGGTGTAAATGCTATCACCACTTGTGAAGAGGCTTTCTATCCAATGAATAGTAATCCTACTTTAACTAAAAAATTAGACAAGGTCGCTAAAGAACATAATTGTACTATCTCAGGTTCAGGCTACCAAGACACTAGTTGGGGTAGTTTAGTTACTGCCCTTGCTGGAACTACTCAATCTATCAAGAAAATCAAAGGTAAATCAAGTTATAACGTAGAAGATTATGGTATTGCCTTGGCTCGTGTTCATGGCTCTGGACTTACTCTTAAAGAATTCGATAAACAAATCGCTTCAGTGGATAAAATTAGCGATGAGGAGAGAAAGAAAATTATTTTAAAGGGCGAATATGCACCATCTTATATGTGGAACGTAAATGGTTGGCTCGCTGAATATCTTGGCTTGCATGTAACTAGACAATATCAAGTTTGTGTCCCTCAAAAGGCAAAGGCTGACATCTATTCATCAACTCTTGATATGACTATCAAGAAAGGCAATGCAACAGGTATGAGTGCTGTCGTTTACACTGAAACAAAAGAAGGCATTTTGTTTGAAACTGAGTCAATTGGTAAAGTTTACGATAAAACAGAATTTGATATGAATGAATGGACTATCGAAGGCGAACCTACTACAACCGTAACTGTCAATCGTCCAGCAACTGTAGAACTTACTTGCGCTTCAATCGTTAACCGTATTCCTGATTTAATCAAAGCACCAGCAGGCTACATTCCAACTTGCCGTATGGGCGACATCAAATTCCAAAATAAAATTTAGTTAATAAAAAAACGAGCATTCGCTCGTTTTTTCTACGTACTTACATCGAATAAATTTATAACATTTTTACCGTGTTTAGTTGCGTAATTCATCATTTTATAAGCACCTCCAAACTCTCTTGCGACATAACTAATGATTAAATCACAATTATCTACTAGCCACTCATTTCTTTTAATTATTGCATATCTTTTAGGAATACTTTCAATATTAGGATAAATAATATTATCAAATTTTAAATATTCAGTTTTATTTTTAATGTATTTATCATCTAAGTAAGGCGTCACAAAATAAATTTTTATATTTTTTATTTTTTTTAAA
>JAZRUZ010000040.1:0-20868 GCA_045598895.1 Candidatus Onthoplasma sp.
GTTTTTTCACAATGCTCAAAATAGCCTTGTTTTAAGGTGATTTGGGCATGTTAAAAATTTTCAAAAATTTTAAGAAAAATAGTAAAAAACTATTTACAAATTTAAATTTATGTGATAATATTATGTCAATAAAATTAATAGCACTAAGGAGGCAACTTATGAAAAATAAGCAAATTAGTAGTGAGAAAATTTCAGGTAATACTCTTCTAAAAATCCGTGAAAAATTTTTAGATTTTAAGGCATCTATTGCGAGCATTTATAAAAAGGCTGACTTATCTCATGACGAAGAAACTTCCGAAGTTAGCCGACTTGTTAATGGTAAATGTATTTATAAATCATTACAAATAAACAAACTTAGTGAACTTGCTAACGAGTTAGAAAATACCAAAAATGTTAAAAAAGATTTCGAATCTGTTTGTAATTCGATTTGTGATACAGTCAATACTGATAAAACTGAATTAGCATTATAATTTAAGGGCAATAGCCCTTTTTTATTTTTTTCTTTAATAAAAAAATATTTATTTTAATATATTCATTTATTTTACTTTTTAAAAATAATATGCTAAAATTTATTAACATAGAGGTAATTATGAGTGATTTTGTTTATCCTGTAGGTAATGATGCTGATATGAAGTTGTTGGTATATCCAGCCGTTGTTTATAAAGATAAAGACAATGGTGGAGATAGTGACGACTATGTTATTGCTATTGATGAATTAGGAATTTATACGAGTGGAGAGAGTGTTGTTGATGCTTATATTAGAGCAAAAGCGCATTTATCTGCTATTGTTGATTGCGCCATAAAATTTGAGTGTGAAATAAATAGTCCAAGGGACTTTAATTCTGTTTACAAAGAGAACTCAAAAAGTGGCAAACTGATTAAATACGTTTTGTTGGTTGACGCTTTAACATAGGTTGCTTATGACAAAAGTTAGTGTAGAAAAATGGTCACAACTAGATTTCTTGATTAACAATTTTTTTGAAATCGTTGAATATAAACGTGGACGTGGAATTTATGGCGATAGAGTGATTCTTAAACGACCTAGAAATGCTATTGCAGTGTTTGGCGAACCAGAAAAATTAAGTGATTTTTTCTATATGGATGCCAATGCTGTAAAAACACTTCCACTAGAGACCAAATTGAATATTAAAAATATAACTAGAATGGTTACTAGTCCTGAATGTATGAACGAGTTGTGTGAATTTAAAACGGATACGGTTGACCCTGTAGAGTGGGCGATGGAAACAAAAAAATTATTTGAGAATTCTACAACACTTGATTATGGTGAGTTAAATAAGATTTTAATAAATCAGTATAAAAAATTAGATGGTGAGTTTCTAAATAAGTTAAAAAAACATAGGGAGCAACAATACTTTTTAGCAAAAAGTGAAAATTATAGTTTTATAACTAGCGAATATGCAGAAGAACAACTAAATTTGATATAAAAATAATACTAATTGTGGCGAAAATCGACATAACTAGTATTTTTTTCTCACGATAAAATTTTTTTACTATCAAAAACTATTTGTAAATAGTCAACTTGGTTTTTAACTTGATTTTTGAGTGAAATTTGGTGGAAATTTGTGGTTAAAACTTTTTAATTTTAACCTAATTTAATTGACAAATTTTGCTAAATTTTCTATAATACTTTTGACTTAAATAATATAGGAGACGATAATGAAAACATTTAAGAAATATTTTGAAGTCGCATTATGCTTCTTAGCGATTGCTTTAACTAGTTGCACACTATTATTTGTGCCTAAAACTAGTAAATTTGCTCATGCATTAAACACTGCTATTGGCAATTATAAAGAAAAAATAGAAGCACTAAATTTACCTAAAAAGGTTGATGCAAGTAAAGGTTTTAAAATTAACCTTCCTACTACTGAAATTACAGGTGCTAGAACCATAGTAAAAGTAACCCTTAAAGGTGAAACTAGATATTATATTGTAGGACAAGAAGATAAAGACTACTATTGCACAAAAGCCTTTGGTGATTACAAGAAATTTGGCCTTATCGATGCTGATACTTTCGATGGTTTAACTGACGATGAAAAGAAAAACTTTACTGAAGTTGATAAAGATTCTTTCACATTTACAGAAGACACAACAAATGGCGATTATATTAATGTTAATTTCTTAACAAGTGACACTTATAATGTCGCTTTCATTGTAGAGACTGATAGTAAAGAATATATAACAAATCAATATAGTGTAATTGTCGAAAATGCTAATTATACAATTAATATTGATAACTTAATGTTGCCTTCTAAAGTTAAAAAAGGTGATGAAGTTACTCTTCCAGACGCCGAAGTAACTGACGCTGAAGGAAACACTTTCCTTGCACTTATTAAAGTCCAACGTGGTGGACACGATATTGAACTATCATCAAACAAATTTACTGCAACACAAGAAGGAATTTATACTGTTCAATACTACTATAATTTAGGCAATAAACCTGTTTCTAAAATTTTTGAAATCAATTCAGTTAGTGAAGAAAATTATGTTCAAGCAACTAAATTAGATGTAAGTTCAACTAGTTTGGAAAAGGCTGAATTAGGCACAACTCAAAAATTACCTAAACTTTCAGTAAGCTATAAAGATGGTAAGAAAGAAGATAATGTTGGTTACAAAATCACAAAAATCCGTATTGAAAAGTTAGACAACCCAGACATTTATTACGAAATTGTTGATGCTGATATTATTAAGAAAGGCGAGTTTGATTTTAATGTAGAAAATTTCGAAGGCGTTGACAAATATGAGGACATGGTTGGTAAGTATAAAATTATTTACACAATCGACACTTATGAAGTTAAAGATTTCGAATATGCAATCACTACTACAGACATCAAGGTAAGTAAAAATCCTACTTTGACATTAACTTATGACTACAATGTTTCATTAGAAGATGATTATCGTTCAACAAGTGATGCAGAAGATTTAAAAGACTATGTTAAAACTTATGAAAATGAACTTAAGAAAGCATACGATTATAACGCTTTTGTTGCTCCTGCAGTTTATGTAACTGATCAAGTTTCTACTCTTAAAGATATGTACGTTATCCGTACTTTAGTTAGCACAACAAATAGTTCTAAAATTTATTATATTGATAACTTAAAATATACAGATGGCGAAATTGTTAAAGTAACTAAGACTTCTGATAAAGACGCATTTAACTACGCAATGGAAGATGGTGAAACAGGTAATTTCTCAGTTGCTCAAGAATTTAAATTTGAAGACGGAAAGAACCTCGAAGGTGATTACAAACTTGTATACCACGCATACTCAAAAGTTGTGCCAAATTCTAAAGGTGCTCGTGAAGGAAAATATGAAAGTACTTCATTTAAACTTACGACTGACAAAATAGAAAGTGAGAAAAATCATAAAGTTGAAATAAAGAAAATTTTAAATGGTTCTAAAAAATTAAATACAGATATTTTTGAAATTGAGGTTTCTGCTACTGCTGACGTTGATACAAAACTTGTTAATGGTTTGTTCTACTATACAAGTTTTGAGTCAAAATCAGGTAGTGAAGAAAGTAAGTTAAGAAAATATTTAATTGAGGCTCAAAGCGAAACTAATGTTGGTAACAAAACTATGAGTTCTCTTGATAATTCTCAGCTTTGCACATTTATGGAAGGCAAAGGTTTTATAGGATTTACAAAAGTAGATTTAACTAACAATAAGGCAACTATTGATTTAACTGATGATGCTTTTAGTGGTAAAACTGAAATTCATTTTGTTGCTGTAAGTATTAGTAATTATGCTTCTGAAAATGTTCAAGATGCTACTACATTTAGTTTAGTTACTGATGTTAAAACTATTAATATTGACAATGTTACTACTGATAATATTGCTCCTACAATTTCTATTAAAAATCTTGACTCTACTTTAGTTGTAAGTGGTGAAGTTGTTGATAATAAACAAGTTAATTTGAGAACTTATAATTCAGGAGTTGACAACGCAACTATTGTTACACTTCCAAGTGTAGACATTAGCGATGATCATTCTATAAATCAAGTTTCTGTTAACTACTACACTGAAAACGACCATATGTTAAGACCTCTTAACTATTCTATTAAAAATAACGTTTTGTCAGGTGGTAAATTAACTTTAACTCAAAGTGGAATGCACTATGTATCATACACTGTTACTGATAGTAACGGCAATACATCTGTGATGTTCTTCTCATTTAATGTTGTTGATAATACTAGACCTAACATTTCTGTAACTGCAGTTAATGCTGAAGGTGGAGATTTATCTTTTGTTGATGGAAGTTTGTCTGTTGAGTTTGGTTCTCAAGTAACTTTGTCTGCTGATTTATTCCAAAATGCTGTAAATAAGACAAATGATGCAAATGCTTCTATTGATTTTGCAGTACAAGGTGAGAAAGGAATAGGTAGAATAATCCTTGATGGTTCTAAAAATAATTACACCTTTGTTGCTGAAAATGAAGGAACTTTCACAATTGTTGTATCAGGAAAAATTGGCGAATTAATTGCTGATGAAAGCAAAATAAAAATTGTTGTTTCTAAACCAGCATTTGCTTGGGATAAAGGAACTGAATTTAATATTCCTACAGCAGCACAAATTGATACTCCATTCAGTTTGAATTTTGATAAGGTTAAAACAAATGATGTTGATGCTGAAATAAAAGTAGTTGTAAAATTAGGTAGCAAAGAAATTGCTGTTCTAAATAATGGCGCTGATAAAGTATTTACTCCTACAGAAAAAGGTGTTTATAGCGTACAATATATAGCAAATAATGGCGTAACTGAAATTAAGAGTGAAACTATTAAAGTTTATGTAGGCGACACATTTGCTCCATTGATTGATATCAGTGGCGATGCTGAAGCAAAATTAAGTAAAGATGTCGTTTACAACAATAGCGATTTGGAATACACAATCTCTATTGACAAAGACGAAAGAAAAGTTAAATTAACCCTAGTTGATACCTCTAACAATTCTAAGTTGCTAGACAATTACGATTTAGGTTTAGTCTTAAGAGATCAAAAAACTTATGATGAAGAACCTCAAGAAATTACTAATTGGAATAAGTTAAATATTAAAGTTGTTGGTGCTGATACTACTGATAATGAAAAATATATTATAGATTCAACAGGAACTTACACTTTAAGAATTTCTATTAAAGATAGTAATGATTTAGAAACTATTAAAGAAATTTCATTTAAAGTAGTAAATAAGGCTGACGTAACTAACGAAGAAGATAGTGTACTTGCAATCGTTTTGATTGTACTTTCATTAGTTGTTCTTGCTGGTGTAATCTTATTCTTCGCTTTAACAGGCAAGAAAGATGGAACTAGTAAAAAATCTTCAAAGAAAACCAAAAAAGATAAGAAATCTAAAAAAGAAACGGGTTCTCAAGAAAAGACTGAAGTAGAAACTAAGACTGAAGAAGTTGAAGCAGAAACTGAAGCAAAAGACGAAAAAGTTGAAGAGGTTGTTGAAGATAAGACTGAAGAAGTTGAGGTTAAAGAAAATGACAACACAACAGAAGTAATTGAAAATGAAACTGCTGAAACACTTGAAAATAGCGACACTGAAAATAATGAAGAAAATGTAGTAGAGGAGAAACCTGAAACCGACAAAGTTGAAGAAAACTCTAAATCTGAAGATGTAAGTGAGAATCTTGATACTGAAAAAGAAGAAAATTCTCAAAAAGAAACAGACGGAAACGATACAAATTCTTCAAACGACAATGAATAAAAAAAGAGAGATTAAACTCTCTTTTTTAATATACAAACGTTGTTTTAACAAAATGCAATATAGTAAAATTGTTTTTTGTCTTTATATTATATTTATAAACTCAAAATATAAGATTGGTAAAAATTTTATTAAATTTTTTCTATAGTAAAATATAAACTTTTATTTTATTTTTCGTTTTAATTTTGCAATTTCTTCACGTAGTTTTATTGCAGTTTCAAAGTCTAGTTGACTTGCAGCTGTGTTCATCATGCCTTTTAAACTCTCGATTTTCTTAATAATATCAGTTTTTGACATCTTTTCGTCTTTTGCTTCAATACTAATTTTCAAACTATCAACAATGTCCTTTTTAATTGTTATAGGTTTTAGATTGTGTTCAGTGTTATATTTTTGTTGTTTTTCACGTCTATAATTAGTTTCGTCAATTGCTTTTTTCATGCTGTCAGTAATTGTGTCGGCGTACATTATAACTTTACTTTCACTATTTCTCGCAGCACGACCTACGATTTGAATTAATGATGTGGCACTTCGTAAGAAACCTTCTTTGTCAGCATCGAGGATTGCTACTAATTTTACTTCAGGTAGATCTAGTCCTTCACGAAGTAGATTAATTCCAATTAAAACATCAAATTCATCAGCACGAAGTTCGTTTATAATTTTTATTCGTTCTAGTGTATCAATATCGCTGTGTAAATATTTAACTCTAACTCCGTTTTCGCCAAAGTATAAACACAAATCCTCGGCCATCTTTTTAGTTAAAGTCGTAACTAATACTTTTCCTTTTATTTTTATAGTTTTGTTTATTTCTTCATAAAGGTCATCTACTTGTCCTGTAGATTTTTTAACTATTATTTCAGGATCGAGAAGGTAAGTAGGTCGAATAATTTGTTCGACAGTATTGTCACTTAATTCTAGTTCGTAATCATTAGGTGTTGCTGATACAAAAATTCTTTGTCCAATTCTCTCATTAAATTCTTCGAAATTTAAAGGTCTATTATCGTATGCGCTAGGTAATCTAAATCCATATTCAACTAGGTTGGTCTTTCTTGCTCGGTCGCCGTTGTACATACCTCTTACTTGAGGTAATGTGATATGGCTTTCGTCAACAAACAATAAGAAACCATCAGGGAAGTAGTCAAGGAGTGTGTAAGGAGGTTCTCCTGGAGATCTACCATCAAAATATCTTGAATAATTTTCAATACCAGAGCAGTATCCCATTTCACTCATCATTTCTATATCATAATTCGTTCTTTGTCTTATTCGTTCGGCTTCAATATATTTATTTAGTTTAAGGAATTCTTCTTCACGTTTTTTTGCATCGAGTTTTATTTGTGTTAAGGCTTCAGTTAATTTTTCACTACCAACAGCGTAGTGGCTTGCAGGGAAGATTGATGCATGAATTAGTCGGTTTATTACTTTTCCTGTTACGACCTCAAATTCACTAATTTGTTCAATTTCATCATCAAAAAATTCTATACGTATTGCACGTTCACTGCTATCAGCAGGGAAGATATCGACTACGTCGCCGTTTGCTCTAAACGTTGATCTAGTAAAATCGATCTCATTTCTTGTGTATTGAATATTTACAAGTCTATGGATTAATTCTTCGCGTGTGATTTTATCGCCGACGCGAAGGGATATATGCAAATCAAAATATTCTTTTGGTGCGCCTAATCCATATATACAAGATACAGACGCAACTACTATAGTATCACTTCTCTCTAATAAACTACTCGTTGCACTATGACGAAGTTTATCTATTTCGTCATTTACACTCATGTCTTTTTCGATATATGTGTCACTTGAAACAATATAGGCTTCAGGTTGATAATAATCGTAATACGAAACAAAAAACTCAACTCTGTTGTTAGGGAAAAATTCTCTAAATTCGTTACAGAGTTGTGCTGCTAGTGTTTTATTGTGAGCAAGAACTAAAGTTGGGCGATTGACTTCGGCAATTACATTTGCCATTGTAAAAGTTTTGCCACTACCTGTGACGCCTTTTAGTACTTGGCATTGAAGCCCATCTTTTATTCCATCAACAAGTGACTTAATTGCTTCTGGTTGGTCACCTGTTGGTTTATATTTTGAAACTAATTCGAAATCTCTATATTCCATACGCTATATATTTAATCTTATGATTGCGAACAAGATACCGATGACACCGGCAATAACTGCTAGTATAACTTTTTGACCGATACTCCAAATCATATTTCTCTTATTGTTAGATAATTCTCTGTGGAAGGCTTCGCCTTTTAGTTTAAGGCTTACGCAAAACACCGGACTACCTTTTTTGTCTGATTTAAATAGTTCAATATAATTATCATAACTTAAGTTGGTCATGATACGCTCAAGTTCATCTGGGAATAAAACATATTTATCAGCAGTGAAAGATATAATTTCACGTGGCGAAATAAGACAAGACTTTTTGCCTTGGCATTTTTGATAAACATATTCCATTACGTATTTTTCTTTTTGTGATAACATATCTTCCTTTAATATAACAAATAAAAGAATAAAAGTAAAGCAAGAATTGATCCTAAAAACGATGCAAAGGCTATAAAAATGTAATTTAAATAAGGCTTTGAATCTTTTTGATTTTTTGTTTTGCTATTTTCTTGTTCTAAATAAATTCTCGCTTTAGGTAGTAGAGAATAGCAATATGTGTTTTCTTCACTGAATTTTATGTTGATATATTCTTGTTTTTCTAAAAAATCAATAATTTGTTTTAATGATTCTAAATCATATTGGGATTTGTCTTTTAAACTAGAGATGATTTCTTCACTCGTTATAACCTTGTAAGAAACTCCATCACTTAGTTTACTTAATGCTTTTAAAATTTGAGTTGTACTTTTATCCAGCATTTTTCACCTCTTATTATATCATCTCAATATATTTTTTGCAAATATTTTATTATTATTTAATTTTCTTAAACTCTTCAATTTTACTATTAATATAATTAAAAGCGATGTCGAAAGGCTCAAATGTAGTTAAGTCTATTCCAATTTCTTTTAGAATATCAACAGCCTTTTTATCGGTTCCGTTTTTCAAGAATTCTATATAATTATTAACATAATTTTTGTCTTTTAAAAGTTTGTCGACAATATTTATTGCAGTAATTAGTCCAGTTGAGTAAGAATATACATAATAGGCAGAATAGAAATGAGGAATTCGACTCCATTCATATTTTAGGTCTTCTGGCAAAATACAACTATCTCCGTAGTAAACTTTATTTAATTCTCCATACTTATTATTAAGTTCTTCGTAGGTCAAATTCTCTTCATTTTGTATTGAAGTGTGAACGAAATATTCAAATTCACTAAACAAGGTTTGCCTAAAAATAGTTGATCTTACCATATTTAAGAATTCTTTTAAATAGAATTCTTTATTTTTGCCTAATTTTAACATATGTTCAATTAATAATAATTCATTTACAGTGCTTGCAATTTCGGCTGCAAAAATAGTAATATCAGCTTTTTGAGATGGCTGTGTCATATTATAATATTCCGAATTAATACAATGTCCCATTTCGTGTATTAAAGTAGAAACAGACTCAAAGTCGTCTTGCCAATTCATAAGGATTAAAGTTTTTGCACCGTATTGGCTTGAACTATATGCACCACTTCGTTTGTTTTTATTAGGCATATAGTCGATTGATTTATCGCTTAACTTTTTCTTAACTAAAGAAATATACTCATTACCTAATGGAGATAATGCGTTTAAAATAATATCTTTTGCAGACTTTAAATCAAATTTTGTATCGTTTTCAATATTTTCGAATAGGTCGAAATAAGAGTAATCAGTTAGTCCACTTTTATTGTTAAATAATTTAACAATATTTTGTAAAGTATTTAGATTTTTGTTTATGCAGGTTATATTGTTGTTATATACTTCTTTTGGTACGTCTTCGCCTGACAAATTCCAATCTAAAAGTGAAGGGTAATTGTATAACTCGGTATAATCTTTTAATGACTTGGCGTTAGATAAATATAGTTCAGCGAAGGTTTTGTTGAATTGTTTGTATGCGCCCATCATAGATTCAAAAGCAGATTTTCGTAAAGTTCTATCATGACTGATTATATAGTTAGCATAATCAGCATTATTCATAGGATATTTTTTACCATCTTTGTTTACGGCATCTTTAAAAGGTAATTCAGAGTTTGAAATAACGCTAAAAATAGACGAACTATTGTTACCGCTATTTTGAATTTTAGATAGAAGAAGGTTACTTTTTTCGTCGAGCTCGTGTGGCTTTGATTTAATTATATCATTAATAATGTTATTTAGATCTTTTGACCTTGTATCGTTTAATAATTCTTTTAAATATTCTTCGTCAAGTTCATTTAATTGTGATGAAACAAAAGCGCTTGCAATATTAAATTTATTTACTGCATTATCTATTCTATCAATCAGTTTTAACATTTCAATATTAGAGTTGTCTGTGTTAAGTGTATTTGACGCGTAAAAACATAATTTTTCGAACTCTATCATACGGTCTACATTTTTCTTTGAATAGTAATCAAAAAAAACTTCTTTATCGTTAAATTTTCCGTAATAATTTTTTACTTCATTGGTCAACTCTTCTAAACACTTGAACGCGTGTTCTATTTCGTCTTTACTTTTAAATAAGCCCATATCCCATTTGAATTCATCTAATATTTCACTTCTATCTTTCATATTTGCCTCTAATTATAGTTTAATAATTTATTAGTTTTTGTCAACTTGAGATGTGCTTTTAAAATAATAAAATAATGATAATAATTTGCCATAAAGGTTAATTTATAAGAATTATACTTGAAAAAGTCGAAATTGTTTGTTATAATGGAAGATGATGAATTTTGTTTTTTTCTTAGGCAATAATTAGGAGAAAGATTATGTTAGAAAATATTGTTGTTCGTGGAGCAAAAGAAAACAATCTAAAAAACATCAATTTAACTTTACCAAAGAACAAGTTGGTAGTTTTTTCAGGTGTCAGTGGTTGTGGAAAATCTACGCTTGCTTTTGATACAATATTTGCTGAGGGACAACGTCGTTACATGGAAAGTTTGTCTAGTTATGCAAGGCAGTTTTTAGGACAAATGAACAAGCCTAACGTAGAAAGCATAGACGGATTAAGTCCTGCTATTTCTATCGATCAAAAATCAACAAATAATAATCCACGTTCGACAGTTGGAACAATAACTGAAATTTACGATTATATTAGGTTACTTTATGCTAGAATTGGAAAACCATATTGCCCAAAATGTGGAAAACTTATTTCTATTCAAACGCTTGACCAAATTGTTGATAAAGTTTTAGAGTGTGAAGATAACTCAAAACTACTTATTATGGCACCTATTATAAGGGACCAAAAGGGCAGTCACGAAAAGACTATTGAGGCGCTACGAAAAGATGGTTTTGTTCGTGTCATGATTGATGATGAAGTCTATTCTCTTGACGATGCTATTGGACTAAACAAGAACAAACGACATAATATTTTTGTAGTAGTAGATAGAATAGTCAAAAAAGAAGGCATCACATCACGATTGACTGAATCTATAAATAGATGTTTACAAATGGCAGACGGATTAGTAATAGTCAACACAAACAATGTCAATAAACTTTATAGCGTAAAATATAGTTGTGTAGATTGTGGAGTGTCTATTCCAGATATCGAACCAAGTTTGTTTAGTTTTAATAACCACAATGGCGCTTGTCCAAAATGCGCTGGTCTTGGCTATGTTATAAAAATTAGTGAAAGTGTGATTGTTAGAAACGATAAATTATCGATTAACGAAGGCGCTTTGTCTATTATGGGATTTAACATTGACGCTTTAGGTGTTACTAAAAAAGCAATGATAAAATTTTCTAATCAGTATAATTTTTCACTTAACACACCTTATTATAAAATTCCACTTGAGACAAGACGAATTTTAATGTATGGGGAAGATGGTCCCGATGAAAATAAGGCACCAAATCTTAATCAATATATTGTGCATAAAGACAAACTTTTTATGGGGTTAATTCCTGATTTACTAAGGCGTTTTCAAGAGTCGCAAAGTGAATACATGAAGGAAGAAATCATGAAACTCATGAGCGAAGATATTTGTCCAGAATGTCATGGTAAAAGGTTAAATTCAAGCGCTTTGTCTATAAAGATTGAGAACAAAAATATTGCAGAACTTTGTGATTTGTCAATTATAAAAATTTATGATTTTATCACTAATTTGAAACTAACAAAAACTGAAAAAGCAATTGCTGAAAGTATTATTCATGAAATAGAAAGTAGGTTGTCTTTCTTAATTAATGTTGGATTAACTTACTTAAATTTATCAAGAAAGGCAGGTACTCTTTCAGGCGGTGAAGCACAACGTATAAGACTTGCGACACAAATCGGTAGTGGACTTAGTGGAGTGTTATATATTCTAGATGAGCCAAGTATTGGTTTACATCAAAGAGATAATGATAGGCTTATTGACACACTCAAACGACTTCGTGATTTAGGCAACACTTTAATTGTCGTTGAACATGATGAAGATACAATTAGGCAAGCCGATTACATTGTTGATATTGGACCTCTTGCTGGTGTTCATGGTGGAGAAATTGTGGGTATTGGTAGTGTGCAAGACATAATCAATAGCGAAAAGTCTTTAACAGGTAAATTTTTGTCTGGAGAGATGAAAATAGAAGTGCCAGAAAGTAGGCGAAAGATTGAAAAGGGTTATATTAGACTACTTGGTTGTAATGAACACAATATAATCAATCAAGATTTTGCAATTCCAAAAGGGGTTTTAACTTGTGTTACAGGTGTCAGTGGAAGTGGAAAATCTACAATGGTAAATGAAATTTTTTACAAAGCCTTATTTAATAAATTGAACGATAAAGAAAAAGACAAAAATATTTTAGAAATTTTAGACGCTGATGAAATTGATAAAGTTATACAAATTGACCAGTCTCCAATAGGAAGAACGCCAAGAAGTAATCCAGCAACTTATAGTGGATTATTTACTAAAATTAGAGAATTGTTTGCTTCAACTCCTTCGGCCAAAGAAAAGAGTTTTGATAGTGGAAAGTTTAGTTTTAACGTTCCTGGTGGCAGATGTGAAGCGTGCTCTGGTGATGGTGTAAAAAGACTTAAAATGTACTTTATGGCAGACGTGTTCGTACCATGTGAAGTGTGTAATGGTAAGAGATATAGTCGAGAAGTTTTAGACGTTAAGTACAAAGGAAAGTCTATTTATGACGTACTTGAAATGACAATTGATGAGGCGTATGAATTTTTCGATGCTATTCCTAACATAAAATCAATACTTCAAACTCTAGTTGATGTTGGTCTAGGCTATGTTAAATTAGGTCAAAACGGAACTACACTCTCTGGTGGTGAAGCGCAAAGATTGAAACTTGCGACAGAACTCACTCGTCGAGATACAGGCAACACTGTATATATTTTGGACGAGCCATCAACAGGACTGCATTTGTATGATATTAAACGTCTTGTAGATATTCTCGAGCGACTTGTTGGGAAAGGAAATACTGTGGTTGTGATTGAACATAACCTTGATATTATTAAAACTGCGGACTATATTATAGATATGGGACCAGAAGGTGGCGATGGTGGCGGAAAGATTGTTGCAACAGGAACACCTGAAGAAGTCGTTAAATGTGACAAAAGTTTTACAGGAATTTATTTAAAAAAGATATTAAAGAAGTAGTAGGGAATTATGAATAAAATCAAAAATTGTTACAAAACTTTAGAATTAGAGTATGGATCAAGTATTGATGAAATTGAAAGTAAAAGGCAGGCTCTAATAAAGTTTTATAAACAAAAAGAAAAATTAAAAAAATGCTCTTGTAAAGAGCAAATTAAGAAAGTTAATGACGACGCAGATTGTTTGAATAATTATCTCAAGACCAATAATTTAGTTAAGAAAGACTATAAATTTGATTCAACTTTTGATAATATAATTAATGAAATTTTTGTCGTTGCAATTTTAGTTGTAATTTTATTTACCTTAGTTTCGTTATTATAGCAAATTTATAAAATTTATGCCATAAGATTGTTTTAATCCTACAGTGTTATAATAAAGAATTCTTGAATATGTGACTGCGTCCTCTTGGTTTTCGTTTTCAATTGATGCTATCAAGTATTGAAGATAATCACTTACAGGTTGTAAGTCTTTTCGTGAAATGGATATACATAGTGTATCCATTTTTTTTGTCCAAAAATTGTTTGTGTTTGCGATTTCGTCTTGAATATCTTGATTGGTAATATCTATTACTTGTAGTTGTTCATAAATGTAATTGGCTTTTTCTTCCATTTGAGATAGCGTTTGGTCTGTGTAAATGCCGTCCCATACACAAAGCGTGGCGACTAGTAGAAAGATGATTAGCATTGATATCCATGTTTTCATAAACTAATTCCTTTTAAGGTTTTGACGACACTTGCACTATTCTTTTCTTGCATATAAACTTTACCTGATTTGTCGATTGATAAAATTAAAATATTTTTTACGTTTTTAATATTCAAAATATCTAAAATTTTATCAAATTTTTTATTATTAATATCTAATTCTTTCAACTCGTCTTTCATTATTTTACCGTCGCCAATTAATATGTGAGGAAGGTTTGCAGGAGGATTATTGACACCAAGGTCTTGTGCTGTTGCCGGTGCATTTTCTGGCGTTGGAACGATACTCATTTTACCATTTGTTTCAATAATCGCATATAATACTTGGTCGAAAGAATAATAGTTTAATTGTCGCATCATTTCCATGAGATCGTCAAGGTTCATGTTTAAATCTTTTAAAACTTTGTATTCAATTCCATTAGGTGAAATGACTACAATAGGTTTGCCACTCATTAAACGGCGAATTTTTACACTTTTTCGTGTTAAAAGTGTTATTAAATAGTGAATTAAAACAAGTATTGCAAGAGGTAAAACACCTTGCAATAGAGGAATATTCGTGTCACTCATTGGTAGAGTCGCTAAATCGGCAATAATTAAAGTTATAACAACTTCATAAGGTTGCATTTCGCCGATTTGGCGTTTCCCCATAAGGCGCAAGAAAACCAAAACAGTTACATAAATTATTGTTACTCTTAAAAATACTATAAACATAATTTAATTATTGTCATCTATATTAATTTTATGCAAGAAAAAAGCACCTAAATTTAAGTGCTTTACTAGGTAAAATTTTTAAAATTAATGACGAAGCAAATTAAGTTTCTTTTTTTCTCCTTAATAATATCTTTACTATATCCATATAATTGAATATATTTAATATTTTAGTCATAATCAAGAAAAGCAGTAGAGATAATCCACCACCAATGAGTCCACTAAAGAAAGTGGTGAAAAAATGTAACATAATATTTGCGACGAATCGTCCAATTAGACCTGAAATTAATACAGGTAGAATGTATTTTAATGAAATTTTAAAGATGTTTACTTTTTTGTCAGTTAAAACTTTATTTATTTTCCTATAATTTAAAATTGCAGTTAAAGTCATAGAAAGGAAGAAGGATAAAAGTATTGAATATACACCAATGAAAGGAGTTAGAGTCAAAAGTGAAACAATTAAAACTATTGATCCGAAAATGTTGTTTACGAAAGATTTTACTTCTAAGTTAAGTGCGTTTAAAATACTGCTACTTAAATTAGTTAGAGTGAAAGGAATTATCGCAAAACAAAAATATTGTAAAAGAATACCTGAAAATTCATTGTTATATAGTATTAAACAAATTAGATTACCAACTGAAAAGAAGAGAGGAATAAATATCATGCTAATAAAAATAGATGTTTCAGTGGAATTTCTAACATTTTGTTCTATGCTATTATAATCCTTGTTGGCGACAAAGGAAGAAATAGTAGGAATTAAAACCATACTAATACTACCGACAACTGCCATAGGTACAAACAGCATTGGAAAAGTCATGCCCATAACTACGCCATAACTCGATATTGCTTCGCTTTGTGTGTAGCCGGCGATAATTAACATACTTGGAATAATTAGAGCAGTTAAAGGTTGAACAAGAGAATTTACAACTCTAATTCCCGTAATGGGTGCAGAAGTTTTTAAAATATCTAAATATTCACCTTTTTTAAAGTTTAGTTTACATCTTTTTAGGTAAATTACTGCCGTAATAATAGCCGACGCAATGCAGGTTAAATTAAATGCGATTGCTGAGTTCTTTGTGGCTGTGAACATATCAGAAATATTAATAAGGAAGAAAAATGTAAGGGCAAAGCGAATTATTTGTTCAATAAGTTCAGTTAAGCCACAACTAAAATAATCGTTTTGTCCCCATAATGCGCCACGAAAAACAGCATAGATACTGCTTGCAATAATTGAAGGAATTAAAACAATTAAAATTTCGACTGCTCGATTATCTGTTAAAACTATATTCCAAAGATTACGTAAGACTAAAATAAATACAGATGAAATGATTGCAACAATTAGTCCTATTATTAACGAACTTGTGACGACTTTGTTTCTTTTTTCTAGTTCATTGTTTGTTTCATATTTTGACACCATTTTAGCAGTTGTCAAAGGTAGTCCACTTGAAATTAGCGTCATAAATAGACCTAGAATGCTAGTTGACATTTGAATTAGTCCAAGACCTTCAGCTCCCAATTTACGCGTCAAAAAAATTCTAAATAAAAAACCTAAACTTCGTGTAATAACAGAAAAAATTGTAACTAAGGCAACTGCATTAAATATTGATTTACTTTTTGTCATAACTTGTCCTAAATTAATATATTTAATTAGTTTCTTTTTTAGAATTAATTAAAGAATATTCTAAAAGGGGAAAATGGACATAAATTATAGTATGAAAACAAAACTTTTAAAACAATTTTATTATAGAGTAAAAATTGATGATACATTAGATGAAATTTATTCAAGATTTAATACTTCAAAGGAAAATGTTTTAAGAAATAACGACGACATACCTTTGTATCCAGGAGAGTGGATAAGGATAACTCAAAATGACTACATTACACATATTGTAAAGCCAACGGAAACTTTAGAACAAATTGCTATAAAATATAATATAGACATATTAGAAATAAAACAAAAAAACAATTTAACTAGTGACAAATTGTTTATTGGTCAAATATTAAAAATATAAAAAAAGAAGACTATTTGTCTTCTTCTTTTTTGTTTTCTTCGTTTAAAAGTCGTGGATTATTCATAAACTTTTTGATTAAACTGTTTAAATAATTCTCAGTCTTAGTATATTCCAATTGAGATGAAATTTTATTAATATTAACGCCAATTGTAGAAGAAAGTTTTTGGTTTTTCTTCATCTCTTTTTCGAGTTTCATAATTTCATCAATGTTGCCACGACGAAGTTTTAATTTTCTAAGTTCATTTAAATCTTGTTTGTATTTATTCTCGAATTCAACTCTTTCTTGTTGAAGGTTTTCTAGTTCCTTAGTTAACTCGATTATTTCATTTTCACGAACAGTAGTTGCTTTTCTAGAGGCAAGTTGTTTAGATATGTTAGATCTGTCATATTTAGTTTCAACTTTTGTTTTCTTTAAAGTTGGTTTTTTAAATTTAACTTTTCTAAGTAACGCACCTACAATTGCAATAACGATAGCCAAAGCGAAGATTAAACTTGGGGCATAATACCAGAAGTTAGCGAGCCATGCTGAATTATTCGTTTGTGTGTCGTTTTCAGTATCGGTATCGTTATCTTCAGTATCACTTATTTTTAAAATATTGTTTGTATTGTTAATTTTGTTAAATTGACTTTCTTCAATAGTATCGTCAATATTAAAGTCGGCTACGAAAAGGCTACCAGAACAATCATTGTCGCCACCTAAAGATAACTCTAGGAAACTTGTTGTTGCACTAGTAGGGTGAATATAGAAAGTATATTCTTCCCATTGTTCGTCGGTATTAATATTTTTAAAACTATCATCAAATCCGGTCAGTTTAATACCTGCTCCGTATTTTGTAGTGTCACTAGTTATATCACTATTTAAGTTTTGAGTGTAGGCTTTTAAACTAATTTTATAGTATTTAGAACTTTCAAATCTAAAGCCAAATTTAGAACTTGTAGTGAAGTTAACGTCACTATTTGATATGATTGCTAAAACATCTTTGTCTAAGCCAATTGTGTTAAAATTTTCACTATTTGCAATGTCGCCTTTGTTATCAGTGTTAAATATCAACATATTAACTAATTCATTATCATTATTGAAGAATAAACTGTTAGCAAATTGAGCATTGTCTTCGCCTTTAAATATGTTATTTAAATCTATTTTAACAAGTGAACCATTAAATACGAAATCGGTTGTGGTTTCACACTTTGCCTCATCAATGTAAACATAAGAACAACTGCTCTTATCAAGGGTGATTTTTAAAGAAACATCGATATCAGTGTAACCTGTTCTTATGAACAATTGTTCATTTGACCAATTCTCAGGATTCGATACTATTTCTTTTTCAACAAGTGTAATATCTTTCCCGTCTTTAGTTGTAACTAAAGATAGAGTAGCGTTTGAGTATTGTGCTTGAATATCTAAAGAAAATTTGTAATAAGAATTTGACTTAAGAGTTTTTGCATTGCTCTTATACGACATCTTTTCTTGAGGGTTTTTGTTTTGCATCATCAAGACATTATTGTTTTTTGTGTCGCTAGTCGTTTGAAGTTTATATGGATTGATTTTGCCTGTTAAATCTAATGCGTCAAAATAATCGTCACTTGTATTTATTATTCCATAGAATTGATTTTCTTTAGCATCAATTGTCCAATCTACAGCAACACTAGGTTTAGTGTAGTAGAAAGATGAATTGATATTGTCTGTTAGTCTTAAATTGTTAAAATTACCATTATCTAAGTAGGTATCGTCATCTTCAACTATTTCGTTTTCTCTTAAGTTTATTTTTTTAATAGTGTCGCCTTCACTTGCGTCATTGAAACTAGCGTAGTCAACCTTTGTAATATCAATATTTGAAATGTATAAGTCGCCTGTAGTTAATTTATTGGTTGTTCCAAAAGACACTCCAAACTTATATGTTACATCATCTTTTGATGAAGTAAGGATGTAGAAAGTGTAGTCAACAAAATCATTTGTTATATCTGCTGTTGGGTTTTTAGTAATAGAAAATGTAGAAATTTCGGAGTCTACTTCTTCATTGTTAACTTTATCTTTGATTAAACTTAAATCAACTTGACCAGATATATTTGTTTTTGCTGAAATTACAACTTTGTATATAGAATTTTTATTGGCAACGAACAACTCATTTTCTGTTTCTTCCTTAAAGTAGGTAGGTTTACTGCTAGTAATTAAAACTGAATTACTGTATCTACCATTGTTTATTTGAGAAGGTAAGGTTGAAGTAAAGTCGTCGACGCCTGTGTAAATAGTCTTAAATGATAATTCATTTTTGTTTTTGTCCTCTAGTATAGAACCATTTGCACTAAATGAATTAACTAAATGTCTATTATTTACAACGGCGTTTGTGTATCTAGATGCGCTGTTGTCACTAATCTTTTGACAAGTAATGTTATCGAATAAGACAGTACCTTTTCCTTCAAGATATACGCCGACTTTTAAGTTTAGCGTATGAATATCATCAGTTGATACAAGTAAATATTCAGTAGTCCATGTTTGATTAGATGCGACCTTGTTTTCAAGAGATAAGTAAACAGAGCCATCTTCATTTAACAAATAAACATTTGCAATTTGATCATTGCTGTTGGTATAAACATCTACAGAGAAAAGGTAATTTGAATTTTTATCTAGTTTTATGGAGTTGTTTGATCTAAAGCCTATAGTTCTCGAACTATTTAAACTTTGTATCATTAAAACATAGTCGTCAGGACGGCTAGTCTTTGCGTTTTGAAAGGAGGAATAATATTTACTATCTGTTTTACCAAGATTTATAACTCCACCTTTAACAGCATTTGTTTCTTCGTTAGATAAACTTATTTCTTTAACATCGTCGTAACTCGTAAATGAACTTGGATTAAATATATCTGTGGATTTAGTAGATTTGTTAAAATTTCCATTAGTGATTTCAACAGGAACTGACGTTGAACTAGCGAATGAATTTTTAAAATTATTGTTGTTACATATAGCGATTGCACCACCTAAAGTTAGCGCAAAACAACCAGCACATATTGCAATTTTCTTAATAGTATTTTTGGTCTTCATCTTTACCTCGTAATAATTATTGCTTTAATCTAGTTTAGTATAACAAAAATTTAAAAAAAATGCAAATAAATTAAGTTAAATTGACAACAATAAAATTATGAAAAAAGTTAAAATTTGGCAAGTTCTCTTGTTTGGAGGGTTAATTGGCATTATTAACGGCTTATTTGGTGGAGGAGGAGGCATGATTGTTGTGCCTACGCTCACTAAATTTTTTGGTTTAAATCAAAAACAGGCTCAAGCCACAGCACTTTTTGTTATTTTACCAATTAGTATTGCTAGTGCGATAATTTATTTAGTATATAACACTATCGATTTCAGTTTGGCTTGGCCGGTGATTACGGGCATTGTTGTTGGTGGTATTATTGGTGCTTTTGCTTTAAATAAACTTAGCAACAAGTGGGTAAGAGCAATTTTTATTCTTTTTATGTTCGCTGGTGGTATCACCATGCTTATTAGGTAGTTTATGATTGTTTGGTTAATTATTGCAGGAATATTAGGTGGCGTAATCGGTGGTATGGGAATGGGAGGAGGGACTCTCACAATTCCAATACTTACTATTTTTTTCGATTTCAAACAAAAGTTGGCGCAAGGCATTAATTTAATTGCCTTTCTTCCTATGTCAGTCGTTGCTTTGATAATTCACTCTAAGAATAAACTTGTAAAATATAAACAAAGTTGGGGACTAGCCTTGGTTGGTTGTATCTTTAGTTTAGGAGCAAGTTTTTTAGCAGTAAAATTAGAAAATGGTATATTAAAAAAGATTTTTGCAGTGTTTTTAATTTTAATTGCTATTTGGCAAACTATTGAATTTTTTATCGATCTTAAAAAGAAGAAACAAAAGAATAAAGGTTTACAGCAAAATCAATAGTGTTGTATTTAATTTTACTAGATAATTCGTTTTGTTTTATATTTCCAATGTCTTTTAAGTCATCAATCATTGTTAAAAGATAATCTTTTTGTGTATTGTTTAATTCATTTTTCGTTAATTTTATTAATAG